>JBIKQE010000248.1:0-3373 GCA_044349815.1 Chitinophagaceae bacterium
GTATGTACATCAATAAGCCTCGTCGATTTCGGGTTTTAATTCGTTCTGCAATATGGGCATCATATCCCACCCCACAATTGCTAATAAAATATAATTCATTCACTTGTCCCAAATCGATGGCTTGAATGTCGCTATTCACTAAGGCGGCCATAGCGTCCATCGGATGGAGCGGAATACGTGCATGCCGCGCTAATCCATTGCCCGAGCCCATCGGAATAATGCCTAATGGAATACCACTGAGTCCTATACCTTGCAATATTTCATTCACGGTACCATCGCCACCTACTGCTACAATGGCTTTGGCTTGTTTCGCTACAGCTTCCTTCGCTAATACTTCTGCATGACCCGCGTATTGGGTGAGATGCACCTCGTGTGGTTGATCGGCCACATGGGTAAGCAGTGCTCGTGTAAATTGAGTTTGCTGCGAGGCTTTACTCCTACTATTAACTATAAATACAATACCGCTCATTTATCGAACGGCTTTTAAACTCAAATCCATACTCACCGCATGATGTATAATGGCCCCACACGACACAAAGTCTACGCCCGTTTCGGCATACGCAACAATCGTATCGAGGTTGATGCCTCCACTGGCTTCGGTTTCCATTTGTTTGTTTACAATGCCCACCCCGGTGCGAATATCGGCCGGCGAAAAATTATCGAACATAATGCGGTCAACACCACCATGTTTCACTACACGTTCTACTTCGCTCAAATTACGCGTTTCTACTTCAATGGGCAGGTTTAATTGGTTCGAACTTAAATACGCACGGGTTTGATCGATGGCTTTTTCCAATCCACCACAATAATCAATATGATTGTCTTTCAACATCACCATATCGTACAACCCCATCCGATGATTATGTCCACCGCCTAATACCACCGCCCGTTTTTCGAACCAACGAAAGTTCGGTGTGGTTTTTCGCGTATCCAACAAACGACATGGGGTATGTTTTATTTTATCTACATATTGCGCCGTCAACGATGCAATGCCGCTCATGCGTTGCATAATATTCAACAACAAGCGTTCACCTTGCAAAATGGTATGCACCTTGGCGTCTAATTCAAACGCCTTTTCGCCGTAGCTAACTCGGTCGCCATCTTGTTTAAACATCGTAAAGCGCGCTTCAGGTTCCAACAAATGAATTATCTCGCGGGCTATATCTAACCCGGCTATCACGCCATCTTCTTTAATTTTTAATACGGCCTTGCCTTGTTCCGTGGCCGGAATGCAGGCCAAGGTGGAATGGTCGCCATCACGTATGTCTTCTTCTAAGGCCGCTTGTAAGAAAGCGCGCGTATTTGGAATTATCATAATGTATATCAGTTCGTTGAAACAAGTTCAACTGCAAAGATTGCACTAATTTTGCAGGTATGCCAAAAAAGAGTATGCTCATTATTATGGATGGTTGGGGACTCGGAGAGGTTCCATCGTCCGATGCCATCCGTCACGCGAACACGCCAAACGTATCGTCGTATTATTCGCTTTACCCGAACAGTGAACTGATTACTTGCGGCGAAGCGGTGGGTTTACCCGATGGACAAATGGGCAACAGCGAAGTAGGTCACTTGAACATTGGTGCCGGGCGCATTGTATACCAAGAATTACAACGCATCAATGTGGCCATCAGCTCGGGCGAAATGGCGGGTAATGCAGCTTTCCAAGCTATGTTCACTTACGCCAAAACCAATCAAAAGCCCTTGCATTTATTGGGTTTGGTGAGCGATGGTGGGGTTCATGCCCATATCGATCACCTGAAAGCCATTTGCGATTTGTGTGTGCAAGCGCAATTACCGGCAGTCTATATTCACGTCATTACCGATGGCCGCGATACCGACCCGAAAAGTGGCTTGGGCTTTTTGCGCGAACTCGAAGCGCATATTGCCGGAACCAACTGTAAAGTGGCTACCGTTTGCGGTCGTTTCTATGCCATGGATCGCGATAAGCGTTGGGAGCGTGTTAAAGTGGCCTACGATGCGTTCGTACACGCTCAAGGTGAACACTCCCAAGATGCCGTGGCTTCGCTCGCCGCTGCCTACGAAAACGGCACCACCGATGAGTTTTTAAAACCACTTATTGTTTGCGATGCCAACGGTAAACCTATAAGCAGTATCCAAGATAACGATGCGGTATTTTGTTTCAATTTCCGCACCGACCGTTGCCGCGAAATTACCCAAGTGCTTACCCAAGAAGCGTTTCATGAACAAAATATGCACCCCTTACCCTTGCATTATGTAACCATGACGGAGTACGATAAAACATTCAATAACGTGCATGTGTTATTTCGCAACGACGATTTACGTATGACCTTAGGCGAAGTACTCGAACAGGTCGGTTGCACACAAATTCGTATTGCTGAAACTGAAAAATACCCACACGTTACCTTCTTCTTCAGCGGTGGCCGCGAAACTGAATTTGTGGGTGAACGCCGCATCATGCTGGCCTCGCCAAAAGATGTTCCCACCTACGATTTGAAACCCGAAATGAGTGCCTTCGGTATTACCGACGCCATCATTCCGGAAATACAACAACAAAGCGCCGACTTCATTTGCTTGAATTTTGCCAATGCCGATATGGTGGGACATACCGGTGTGTGGGAAGCCGCTATCAAAGCCGCCGAAACCGTAGACACTTGTGTAGGCCGCATTGTAGCCGAAGCCCTCAAGCACGATTATACCGTGTTCCTCACCGCCGATCATGGCAACAGCGATTATTTAATTAATGAAGATGGTACACCCAATACGGCCCATACCCTAAACCCCGTGCCCTTCTTCATTATATCGAACGATTATAAAGGTGAGGTCCGTTCAGGCAAGTTAGGCGATATTGCACCCACTATTTTACACCGTATGGGAATCGGTATTCCTGCCGAAATGAGCGGTGAGGTGTTGATGGACTAAGCACGAAACAATGAATTAATTTTTTTAAAATCCTCATGAAGTATTTCTTTCTCCTTGCAATGGGCTTGGTTATTTTTTCCCACACTCAAGCACAAGTTAAACCCGATTCAATATCGCGTATTAACTTAAATGAGATTGTTATTTCAGGGAGTAAGTTTTCAGAAAAAAAGAAAAACATCGTTCAGAAAATTGATGTGCTTACTACACAACAAATTCGCGAAGCCAATGCAGGCAATATGGCCGATTTTTTGCAACAAACCGGACAAGTATTTGTTCAGAAAAGTCAGCAAGGTGGTGGGAGTCCCGTATTACGTGGCTTTGAAGCCAGTCGCATTCAATTGTCTATCGACGGGGTTCGCCACAACAATGCCATTACCCGTTCCGGCCATTTGCAAAACAGTATCAGCTTCGACCAGTCGGCCCTCGAGCGCATTGAAGTACTCAGTGGCCCATCGTCGACCATCCACGGAAG
>JBIKQE010000249.1:0-3371 GCA_044349815.1 Chitinophagaceae bacterium
AGTGCTACCCCGGGCAATTACGAATTGGCGCAATGCGAAGGCGAAGTGGTGGAGCAAGTGGTTCGCCCCACGGGCTTGTTGGATCCGCCCATTGAGGTGCGCCCCAGCATCAATCAGATCGATGATTTGTTGGAGGAAGTAGACAAGCGTGTGAGCAAGGGGCATCGGGTATTGGTTACTACGCTCACCAAACGATTGTCGGAAGAGCTCTCGAAATATTTATTGAAAATTAATATCAAGTGCAAGTACTTGCACAGCGGCATCGACGCCTTGGAGCGCATTGAAATACTGCGCGATTTACGGCTCGGTGTTATTGACGTATTGATTGGGGTCAACCTCCTGCGCGAGGGACTTGATTTGCCGGAGGTATCGTTGGTGGCGATATTGGATGCCGACAAAGAAGGCTTCCTGCGCGACGAACGCTCCTTAACGCAAACAGCGGGACGAGCGGCGCGGAATTCCGAGGGGCTCGTAATTTTTTACGCCGACAAAATAACGAAGAGCATGCAACGCACCATCGACGAAACGCAACGGCGCCGCGAGAAGCAATTGGCACACAACGCCTTGCACGGCATCACGCCTACCACCATCAGCAAATCGGTGGATCAGATAATGGGACAAACCGCGGTGCTCGACATCAAAGGCTTCGACGAGCAAACGGCCCGCAACGCCCGCTATGCCCTCCGCGACAATCCCGATGCCTTGGCCGCCGAAGAGCCCGCCACCGATTACGCCGACCGCAAAGATTTGGAAGCCGACATAGCCCGCTTGAAAAAGCAAATGGAAAAGGCCGCCAAGAATTTAGATTTTATAGAAGCCGCGCGATTGCGCGATGCGATGATGGGGTTAAAGAAGAAGTTGGAAAAGTAGGGGAGGGGCCTCCCGTGGTTTGTGTCTTCACAAACCTCACCCCGTGGTTTGTGTCCTCACAAACCACCTCTCTTTGAAGCGGCATCCAATCAACTCCCTTCATCTACCGTCCGGCTTTCCGTCGGCCTGCCCCGCTGCTTTACTTCCCTACCCTGTTTCCTGAACAAACCTCGCTCCCACACCCACCCTCGCTCCCGCGTCAGCGTGGCGATGCCTCCTACAATCCGGGCTATTCCGCCTCAGGCGGACTCATCGCCGGGAACATAATTCAGCAGGGCAAATAGCCAGTTTGTCAACCAAAATAATTATTTTTTTAATTTTTGTCAACCAATTAATTTATCTTTGGGCTATGAAACCTACTCCAATGAACATCAAACAAATCGTTGCCCAACAAATTAAGTCGGCCCGACGTACGAAGGGCTTATCCTTGCAAGCATTAGCCGAGGCCTTGAATCATCAAGTAACGCGACAAGCCTTGCATCGGTATGAAAAAGGCGAAGTAATGCCCGACGAACAGAAATTAGTTGCCATCGGCAAGGTATTGGACGTTAGTCCCGATTACTTTTTTAGAACCATCCCCGTACATCTAGGCGAAATAGCCTTCAGTAAAATCAATCATTTACCCCAAAAAGAAATCGTGCGTGTTCGCGAATTAACCCGCGAATACCTTTCGCGGTATTTAGAGCTTGAACAGTTACTGGGAATAAAATCATCGTTTAAAAATCCATTGCGCCATATCGAACCTATATGCCGGTTGGAACAAGTAGAAGATGCGGCTGTTTTATTGCGTAAGAAATGGCATTTGGGCGATGGAACATGGTATAATGTTCTCGATGTATTGGAAGATAAAGGCGTAAAAATAGTGTCGTTGCGTTTAGGTGCCGGCATACAAGGCTTACAAACCTATGTAAACAACACAATACCCGTTATTGCGTATGCCCATAATCTCGGTTTAAACCCCTGTGCTGTTCGTGCAATTTTATTGCACGAACTTGGACATTTGTTACTACCCTTTGGCTCAATCAGTAGCCTAAAAAAGGAATTAATGTGTCAACGTTTTGCAGAGGCCCTTTTATTACCTAAAAATACCATACAACACGAATTGGGTGAACAACGATCAAAAGTATCGTTGTTGGAATTAGCAGCCCTTCAAGCGCAATATGGCTTATCCTTACCCGCTATATTGCATCGAAGCCTAGATGTTGGTGTCATCAATGCATCTAGTTTTGCCTCCATCACGCTTCGTTTAAAACAAGCCCAACGAACTAACTTCAAGTACGAAGAATACCAAGGAGAGGAAAGAGCCAAACGGTTTGAACAATTATTGTTCCGAGCATTAACGGAAGAACGCATCACAGTTTCGAAAGCAGCGGCATTATTGAATTGCACCAGCGCCGTTTTTAGAGAAACGTTTCTCTTGGCAGTATAATGCCATTTGGTATTATCTTGCATCAAACTATAACCTACTATGTACATCAAGACAGCCGTCACGGATGCTAATATTTTTATTGACCTACATGCGTTGGATTTAATACACAGTTTCTTTTTATTAAAACTAGAAGTATACACCACGTTTTTAGTGTTCAATGAATTGAATGAAAATCAACAAGATTGTTTGAATCAATTTGTGGCTAAGAAAAGACTACAGATTAGCGTTTTTAATGCAGACGATATGATTAACCTATCGGCCGATGGCTACCCCAATGCCTTGTCTATAGCCGACCGCTCGGTATTGTATTTAGCCAATCAACTTGGCGCCTGTGTGTTAAGTAGCGACAAGGCCCTACGTAAATTAGCACATAATAAAACCATTGCTTATCACGGCATGTTGTGGATATTCGATCGAATGATAGAATTCAATATTCTAACAACAGAACAAGCAACACAAAAATTACAACAACTGCTGTTCCAAAACAGCTTATTCCGAAATAACCCTAGTTTGCAAAAGGAAATTGACACTCGCTTATTTCGTTGGCGAAATGAAGTATGAAATAATTGTCACATACCGTGGATTGGATCCTCAAAAACCACATTTCTTCGAAGCGGCATCCAATCAACTCCCTTCATCCACCGTCCGGCTTTCCGTCGGCCTGCCCCGCTGCTTTACTTCCCTAACTTGTTTCCTGAACAAACCTCGCTCCCACACTCACCCTCGCTCCCGCGACAGCGTGGCGATGCCTCCTACAATCCGGGCTAATGGCTCATCGCCGGGAACTTCCATGAAGCAGCGAAACAGCCGCGGCGGCGTGTATGTTGCGAGCCACCTTCGGCGGCTCGCACCCCGCACCTCGCACCCGCACCATCCATTTCCCCACCCCATACTTTCTATCCTCAAAAACCATATCCCAGCCCTTGTTGGTGTTATCGCCCAAAAGCGAACCTCCCCCAATCATCATCGTTCACAAACCCTTTTGGCGATTCACCAACAAGACATCCCGCTGATAAACCCACCCCGTGGTTTGTGTCCTCACAAACCACATCATCACGCTTGTTTGTAAATT
>JBIKQE010000250.1:0-3369 GCA_044349815.1 Chitinophagaceae bacterium
ATGATTTTTTCATGCACACCGATTTCTTTTTAGATGCACAGAAGCTTATTGTATTGCGCGGACAATTAGGGCTAAGCAATTGCTTGAATTGTGAACCATCGCTAACCATCGAGTTTCGCGATGTTGCGCCTTCGCCCGATTCGGTATTGCAAATGAATGTAGCCACCTTTTTCACTAACCAAAATATTAACAGCTTTTCACTCGATAACGAAAAAGTGCTAATCGATAAAGAAGAGTTTTCCTTTTATCCGTCAACCCAGCAACCCATCTCGAATTTGGTATGGGATTTTGGCGATGGTACCCAATCAACCGACGATGATCCAAAACATATTTTTTCTGGCGCAGGCATGCGCAATGTAAAGCTAACCATAAACCAAGCCGGGTATACCGATTCGTTATCGTTTCCGATTAACGTTGGTTTTCAATCGCCCGAACGGGTAATGTTCAGTTGGTTGCAGAATGCGAATTATCAAGTGAATGCACAAATCACGGCCGGCAATTTTTCGCAGTATGGTTGGGAAACAGGAGATGGACAATTCCCCACAGGAACGCCCATTAATTTCGCTTATACAAACCCGGGTATTTATACCTTGAGTTGCCGTGCCACCGCCGGTAATATGGAGGCTCGCTATAAGGCAAAAATCAAGGTGCCGCAGGGTGGGGCTTGGGCTAATCCGAACTTTACATATACAACTAAAGTAATAAAAGATACCATTAATCTTCCCCGTTTAAACAAATCAACAGCCATACTTGAATTGAAAAAAGACGGGAAGCATTATCGTTCGTTTAAATCAAATCCGACCTTAAACCAATCGGGTAAAACAGTTGTGAGGGTTATCAATGCAAGTCCGTTTGAATTGAATCAAAAGGGGTTTCCAACGTTGCGTGTGAATATGACGGTAGATACATGGTTGTATAATAGTCAAAATCAATCCGATTCCATTCGGATTCAATCGAACTCAATGTGTTTCGCGGTAGCACATCCTTTATAAAGTAGGTTTATTCAACCACATCTTCTTTCGACCTCCGATGGCGGCCACCCAGTTGGCCTCGCTGTAAGCGATTGCGTGTATTGTTGGCATAGCCTTCGCGCTGGCGCAAAATATCGACACACAAAAATAGGGCTTCCAAAAATGAAGCATGATTGGCAATGTTTTTACCGGCAATATCGAACGCGGTACCATGGTCGGGTGATGTTCTCACAACAGGCAGTCCGGCTGTATAATTAACGCCCATGCCCCGATCGAAACTTTTAAACGGAATTAAACCTTGATCGTGGTACATCGCTAAAACACAATCGAATTGTTGGTCGTGTTGGCGTGCAAAAAAACCATCGGCGGGGTAAGGTCCAAATACCAACAAATTATCGTTGCGTAATTTGGTAACGGCGGGTATAATTTGTTCGCTTTCTTCTTTGCCAATTAATCCGTCGTCGCCGGCATGGGGGTTTAACCCTAAAACAGCAATTTTAGGACGATCTATACCGAAGTCTTTTACCAAACTGTCGTGAATGATTTTTATTTTTTGAATGAGGGCATCGCGTGTGATGTGTTTCGATACTTCGCTGAGCGGCATATGTTCGGTTAACAAGGCTACGCGTGTATCCGGACTGCACATCATCATGGCTACATCGTTCGCTCCGAAGGTGTCTTTTAAATAAGGGGTGTGCCCGGTGTACGGAAACAGGCTCGATTGGGCATTCTTCTTATTGATGGGATTGGTTACTAATCCCTGAATTTGGCCATCCTTCAAACATTGCGTGGCCACCATCAAGGAACGAATACCATATTTTCCTCCTGTTTCGTTGATTTCGCCGGGGGTAATTGCCACATCTTCATCCCAACAAGTAAAAATATTAATTTGTTTAGGGTTTAGTTGGGTGAGGTCTTTGGTGCCCACGTATTGCATTTGGCTTTCACCCACTATGTTTTTATAAAAATTAATGGCCTTGTTGGAGGCAAAAATAACCGGGGTTATATATTCAAGCAGACTATGTTCGGCGAACGATTTTACAATTAATTCGATGCCGATTCCATTTAAATCGCCGGTGGTGATGCCAATAATGGGCTTTGTGTTAGACATAAGCGGAAAACGTGAGGCACAAAGATAGGGCATACCACCGCATTCGCCTTGGCTAATTCGTGGGCTTAGGTTGTTTCATTCCATAAATCCACTTCCTGAATCTGAACGGCTTCGCCATAAAACAAACGGGCCGTTTTTTCGAAAGCTTCGGTAAATTCCGACACATAAAAGGTATCCGGATCTTGGCGTTTAGGGTTCAATAGCCGGGCTTGTAGTAACGATTGTCGAACGGCTTCTGCCACAATTTCGGTGGTATCGATAACGGCAACCTGATGACCATAATACTGTTCAATATCGTTTTTAATAAGCGGGTAATGGGTACAAGCCAATACAATGGCATCGATATGTTGCAGACTTTTATCGGAGAGGTAGGCTTTGATAACAGAGCGAGAAATTTCGTTATTGACAAATCCTTCTTCCACCATGGCCGCCAGTAGAGGCGTAGGAACAGCGGCTACGGCTTGCTCCGGTTTGGCTAATTTTAAACGTTTTTCGTGTTGCTGACTACTGATAGTGGCTTTTGTGCCAATAATGCCAATTTTTTGGAATTCGTGTTCCAACAAATAGTTGACAACCGGAACAATTACACCAACTACATCCAATTGGCCTTTGTATTTTTCGCGAAGCACATCAAACGCCACTGCCGAGGCACTATTGCAAGCAATTACAAGCATTTTGGCACCTTGTTCCACCAAAAACTCAGCAATTCGGGTTGAATACAAAATAATATGTTCCATAGACCGTTCGCCATAGGGCATATGGGCCGTGTCGCCGAAATAAATAAGAGTTTCCTCGGGCAATAAATGACTGATGGCACGGGCTACGGTGAGTCCGCCAACACCTGAATCAAAAAGGCCTATGGGTTGTGATGCGTGGGGTTTCATGGTTAGAAAGATGCCTTTAAAGAGGGAAACACCCGCTAAAGGGCTTCTATAAATAGAAATTTTTAATTACCTTCGCAAGATAACACCACGAAACGGAAGTTTAACAGATACAAGCCAACCGAACGTGGATTTTTTTATATAAATGCAAAACAAAATCATACATGGACTCAACTATAATCGCGATTATCGCGGCTGTTGTATCGCTGGTAGCAGGGATCGTGGCCGGAAAATTCATTTTCAACAAAAACACGGAAAAAGAGCTTGAAGACAACCGAAATAAAGCCGAATTACTGTTAAAAGATGCCGAATCGCAGGCCGAAACCATAAAAGAAAAGAAGAAACTCGAGGCCAAAGAGCATTTTCTTCAATTGAAATCGGAGCATGAAAAAACAAGCATGCAACG
>JBIKQE010000049.1:0-11880 GCA_044349815.1 Chitinophagaceae bacterium
ACTTGCACGGCGGTTTCGCCACTGATGCCGGTGTCGATTTCGTCGAAGATGAGGGTGGGCATGGCTTTGCTTTTTGCTTGCAACGATTTAATGCACAACATGATGCGGCTTAACTCGCCACCCGACGCAGCTTTGGCCAAGGCTTGAAACTTATTGGTATGGTTGGCATCGAGTAAAAACTGAATATGATCGATGCCCCATTCGCCGGCCTCACGCGTGGTATGGCCAACATCAAACCGGGCATTGGGCATGCCTACTTTGGGAAGCAAGTCGTTAACGGCCGTCGTCATTTTTTTAGCGGCACTGAGGCGCTTTTTCGATAAGGCTGTGGCTGTATTTTGAAAGGCTTCGTGGGCTTCGTTGACCGCTTTTTTTAGTCCCTCAATGGCTTCGTCGGCATGCGCCAATTGGTTTACTTTTTCGCTCAGCGTTTGCCACGTGGCCAATAATTGTTCGGGCGTTTCGGCATGATGTTTTTTCATCAAGCGATACGCTTCGCTTAGGCGATCTTGAATTTGTTGGAGACGGGGAGCATCGGGACTGCACGATTCTTTGAGGTGATCGCACTCTTGGGCAATATCTTTTAACTCGATGTGCACGCTTTGTAAGCGAGGCAAGAGGGCTTGCAATTCGGGCATGGGGGCGGCAAAGGGTTCGAGCCGTTGTATGAGTTGTTTGATTTGACTTAATATAGGATCGGGTGATTCTTTCAATCGAAAGACTGCTTCTTCAAAGGCTTGTTGCAAGGCTTCGTTGTTGCTGAGGCGTTCTTGTTCGTTTTCCAATTGTTCCAATTCGTTGGCTTGCCATTGAAAGGCTTCTAATTCATCGAATAGAAACTGATGGTAATCGGCCTCTTGTTGCAAGGCATTTATAACTTGTTGGCGTTCCTGCAATTGGTTGTTGAGCTGTTTCCAGTGGCGATAAGCTTGTTTGCATTGATTGGCCTCGGTTTGAAGCGCTGCAATATCGTCGAGCAAATGCAATTGTTCGCCCTGTTGTTGTAATTCGATGGTATCGAATTGGCGGTGCAAATCGATGAGCTGTTGGCCAATAGGAACTAGTTGGGTTAAGGTGGCCGGACTATCTTGTATAAACACACGCGATTTTCCTTGGGCGCTGATTTCGCGACGAATAATGAGTTCTTCGCCGGTATCGAAATCGTGTTCTTCTAATAAGGCCTGCACAGCGGGCAAGTGATGAATATTAAATCGGGCTTCGAGGATGCATTTTTCGTTGCTGTTGCGCAAGGCTTGTGTATCGGCGCGTTCGCCCATGAGTAACGACAAGGCTCCAATGATGATGGATTTACCTGCGCCGGTTTCGCCGGTGAGTATAGTAAGTCCTTGCTCGAACGACATATCGAGCGAGCGAATAATAGCAAAATTTCGGATATGCAAATGAGTTAGCACGAACGCAAATATACGGGTTCGGCGTGAGCGATAATCGATTGGAAACGTTTACTATCGAATAAATTCCCAACCGATGTCGCGGCGATAATATTTTCCGTCGAAATTGACTTGCTCCGCTTTTTGTTTGGCTAATTGCAGGGCTTCGGCTAAGGTAGGCGCCATAGCAGTAAGGGCCATAACGCGACCGCCTTGTGTAAGCAGTTGTTCGTTTTTTATGGTAGTACCGGCGTGGTAGGTATATACCGCTTGGGTCGATTCGGCTCCGAGAATAGGAAACCCTTTTTCGTAACTGCCCGGGTAACCGCCACTCACCAACATCACTGTGGCGGCATGTTGAGGATGGATGCCACAAGGCACCTCGGCTAAGGTGTGGGTGCGTAAACTTTTCATGAGGGCCACAATATCGGCATTGAGGCGCGGCATTACCACTTCGGTTTCAGGGTCGCCCATGCGGCAATTGTATTCAATTACCCAGGGTTCGTTGTTAACACGAATTAATCCGAAAAAGATAAAGCCTTGGTAGGTTAAGTTTTCTTGGGCCAAGCCATGTACCGTGGGTTCAATAATGCGGCTAATTACTTTTTGCATAAAAGCATCATCTACAAATGGAACGGGCGAAATGGCACCCATGCCACCGGTGTTTAACCCGGTATCGCCTTCGCCAATACGCTTGTAATCTTTCGCGGTGGGTAGCAAGGCGTACTGATGACCATCGGTAATTACAAAAACCGAGCATTCGATGCCTTTTAAAAATTGTTCGATGACTACTTTATTGCCCGCATCGCCAAACTGCTTGTTTTGCACCATGGCTTGAAAGGTATCGAGGGCCTCTTGGTGGCTTTCAGCAATTACTACGCCTTTGCCGGCGGCTAAGCCATCGGCTTTTAATACAATTGGGAGGGCGTGCTGTTGAATATAGGCGCGGCCGTCTTCGTAGGTATCGGCACTGAATTCAGCATAGGCTGCAGTAGGAATATGATGCCGTTGCATAAAGGCTTTGGCATAGGCTTTACTGCCTTCCAATTGGGCGGCTTCTTTGGAGGGGCCTACCACTTGGATATGCTGCAGACTCGGCGTTTCGTTGAAATAATCGAAAATGCCTTGTACCAAGGGATCTTCTGGTCCTACCACCACCATTTCGATTTGGTTTTCGGTACAGAATTGACCTATTTCGTTGAATTGGGTGGGGGAGAGGGATACGTTTTGCGCCAAAGCCGCGGTGCCGGGGTTGCCCGGGGCACAAAATAATTGCGTGCATAGGGGGCTTTCAGTAATTTTTTTAGCCAAGGCGTGTTCACGGCCGCCACTGCCCAACAACAAAATCTTCATGGGGCGAAGATACGTTTTGGCTATTGAATTAAGGAAAGACAATCCGACGAGTACATACCCGCGTGCCTTTAGGAGTTGTTTCGGTCCAAATGGCTTGCATCGACTTGTTCAGCACATCCAGTCCTAAGTAATCGCCAAAGAATGTGGTTTTGCCAGGTGGTGGAAATAAGCCATCATTCACGGTAAGTTCTTGCCATGCTTGGTTGTTGGCATGTCGCCATGCGAGTTTTACACTAACGCCATAGGGTTGAACTGAATAATATAGAATGCCCGTGAGTCCGGATTTACGGTCGTTTTGAATTATCGGCATCATGTGGGCTTCGTTGGGGATTCCTTCAAAAAACGTTTTGTTCCAATGTTTACCGGCATCTTGGCTTTCATAAATGGTAACCAAGGGGTGTTTGCCGCTATTTCGGCAGGTAACCACCGTCAAATTTCCTTTACTATCTGAACAAACAAAAGGAAGACCATTATTCCGCGAAAAACCGGGAATGTTCAAGTTCCACCCACCAGGTAATGAGTCAATGATTTGGTCGGCCCCCCAGGTTTTTCCACCATCGGAACTCATGTCTATATATAATTGTTCGTGACCGGCCCAAACACAAACCACGCGGCCGTCGGGGAGGGCGGCTGTGGTGGCTCCTTCCACGGTTTCGTTGTCGTCGAGACAGTTGCCGCCGCGGTCGCTTACGCGAACGGGGACAGCAAAGGAATCGGCATTATGTAAGCTGTAACTACATAATATGCGCGATGAGTCGGTGCTTGAGGTACTGTTGTATCGGTCGAATTCGGTCCAGCTCACATACATTCGGCCTCTGAAAGGCGATCCAGGGTAGGTGTCGAAGGATGCCCAGGGTTTGTCTTGCATCCGACCATTGTAGCCTATTCCCACCCCATCGGTAAACGTTCGTCCCTCGTCCTCGCTCTTTTGAACAACAATACGGTCGAAACAGTCGGGCCAAGGCTTGTTCGGTGCTTTGGCTAGATGGATATAAAAAATGTCGCCTTGCTCATTGCGAACCAACACGGGATCGCCATAAACGCCATATCGGCTTTCAGCTTGTTGATGTTTGTAGGTTTTTCCTTGATTTTTGCTCCAAAATAAATGCTTGGTATTGGTGGCGGCCAAGAGGGTGTTTTCATTTTTAGTACTCATTACAACCGCCGGTTCATTACAAGAAGAAAAACCATCTCCTAGGGGGTAAATGGGGCCCATTTGCGGATTTTGTCCACACAATGAACTTGAAATAAATAGTGTAAATAACTGAAATACAATAGTTTTCATTAAACTATTTAAAGTTTTTATTTATATAATTTAAAAACCCATCCATGGCTTTTCTTCGGTGGCTGAAGTTGTTTTTTTCGTCGAGCGACATTTGAGCAAAGGTGCGGGTATCGCCATCGGGAACAAATAAAGGATCGTATCCGAAGCCTTCTGTGCCGGTTGGATTTTCCAGTAAGGTGCCTGAACATTCGCCCGTGAAATACAAGCATTGCTCGGCCGTGAAAAATGCAATGACAGTTTTGAAGGTAGCTTTTCGGTTGGTTTTTCCTTTCATTCGCTCCAATAGCAGGGCCATGTTGTTGCTTGCATTGGCATTTGCACCGGCATAGCGGGCCGAGTGAACGCCGGGTTCGCCATTCAGTGTATCGGTAAAAAGGCCTGAATCTTCGGAAAAGCAGGGGAGTCCTGAAGCGCGAAAAACGGTTTCGGCTTTGGTTCGTGCATTTTCTTCGAGGGTTTGAAAAGGTTCGGGAATCTCCTGAAGATAGCCAATGTCGTTGAGGGCTAACCATTCAAAATCTGGACTGGTTAGCCGAGCAATTTCCTTGACTTTATTTTCGTTATGGGTGCAGAATACGAGCTTCATTAATAATGTAAAATAATTGATTATCAATTAATTTGAAACAAATACTTCAAGCCTTTGTTCCATAGCTCTTTTTTTAATTCCGGTTTTTGTTGGAGGGTGTTTAAGCCGTCGGACAAAAGGCATTTGATACCGGCAAAGCGAAAGGGGCTGTAAGGATTTTTTTGAATACTGAAACTGCCATTTTGCCAAGGGAGCCCAAACACAAGGAGGGTTTCGGGTTGATGCAAACGAATCAAGGGGGCAATCAATGCCGGGTTGTTTAGTCCTATCCGATAATAATCGCTTTCTTCTAAGCGACAGCTTTGCATCATTTTACGAAGCATTTCGTCGGTGGGGGGAGTCAGTTCGGCGGCTGCATAAAGCACCAACACTTTTTTATTATAACTTCCTAGGTCTGGGTTGGGCAACTCCGATTGTGCTGGCGTAAAAAACATTTCATCGGTATATAAAGGCATCAAAGCCAAATTGGGTGTGTTACTCATGTTGAGAATGTTCTTTTTTTTTTGTTTCTTTGCAAAGTAACGAACTGGCCGCAAAAAAAGCATTTATGGGAATAAAAACAACGAAGGTAGCATCGAGCCGGATTAATGAATTTGACGAATCGAATATACAATTTGGAAAATTATATGCCGACCACATGTTAGTGGCCGATTACGCGGATGGAGCCTGGGGAACAACTGAAATAATGCCTTATGGTGATATTGCGATGAGTCCGGCAACCACGTTTATTCACTACGGGCAATCGATTTTTGAAGGGATTAAAGCATACAAAAATAAAGACGGTCGTGTAGCCATTTTCCGTCCGGAGGAGAATTGGAAACGGTTTAACCGTTCTGCCGACAGAATGGGGATGCCCGATGTACCTTTCGACATTTTTATGGAGGGCATGAAAGCTTTAATCAATTTAGATAAAGCTTGGGTTCCCGGTACGGAAGGTTGTTCTTTATACATTCGTCCGTACATGTTTGCCACCGATAATTTTATTGGAGTAAAACCGGCAGAATGTTTCCGATTCATGATTATCAATTCGCCGGCCGGGGCTTATTACAACAAACCAACCCGTATTTATTTGCAAGATAAATATGTTCGTGCATGCAAGGGTGGGGTAGGCTTCGCGAAAGCAGCCGGTAATTATGCTGCCAGTATGAAGCCTATGATGGAAGCGAAAGCCAAAGGCTACGATCAAATTTTGTGGACCGATGGCGTAGAACACAGGTATATTCAGGAAATAGGTACTATGAATGTGTTTTTTGTTGTTGGCGACAAGGTTATAACCCCTTCGTTGAACGATTCTATTTTAGCGGGTATAACCCGCGATAGTATTTTAACCTTATTACGCGATCAAGGTAAAACAGTTGAAGAGCGTCCTATTACCATCGACGAAATTGTGGAAGCCCATCAACAAGGCTTGTTGAAAGAGGCCTTTGGGGCAGGCACCGCAGCCGTGATTGCACCTATTGCCGCGCTTCATTACAAAGGGCACGATATTGAATTGCCTCCGGTTGAATCGTGGACACTTGCCCATTCGGTGAAAGCCGATTTGGCCGACATACGGTATGGCCGCGTAGCCGATACGCGTAATTGGATGTACTTTATAGACTAATAAAACACGTGCTCGAAACGTATAAACAGCGCAGACAACGACAAAAGGCGACATGAATGTAAACGAAGCACAAACACTCCGCATAGGCTTAATAGGGGCAGGTTATCAATGTGAAAAAAATTGGCCACTATTGGTTTTGTTGCCCAAGCTCCATTGGGTGGGGGTATACGATATTGTTGCGGCCAATGCTCAAGCGTTTCAAGCTAAAACAGGCATAACCGCTACCGATCAACTAGAAGAATTATTACAGCAAGTAGATGTGGTGTACATAGCCACCGATACGGAATCGCATTTTCCCTTGGCACAGATGGCCATCATGGCTGGCAAACATGTTTTATTGGAACGCCCTGCCACCGAGCGTGCCGAACAAATGCAAATGCTCATCAACATGGCCGCTGAAGCCAATGTGCGGTGTTCGGTTTGTTATACAGGTCGTTTTAATCCGGCTTGGTTGTCGGTATGGCAAAATATGCAAGCGCCTTTATTTATCGAATCGCATCATCTCACCTCGTTCAACGAACGCGAAATTGGAGCAAGCGTTGTGAACGATTTGATGCAAGATGATCTGGATGTTATTCTTCCCTTGGTCAACAGCGAAATCAAACGGATATCGGCTACCGGTGTTAAGGTGGTTCACGATACGCCCGATATTGCCAATGCGCGTTTGGAATTTGCCAATGGTTGCGTAGTGAATCTTACCGCCAGCCGCATTTCCTTGAAACCCGTGCGGAAAATGCGCATTTTTGAACGTTCGGCTTACCACTCGCTCGATTTTGTAGCACAAAAAGCCGATTATGTTTCGATGCAACGTGCCGAGGAAGCCGTATCAGCCGATTTACAATGGCGCGATATTCCCATAACGGCCGAAACCCATATTATGGTGGAACGCAAAACGGTGAATCCGGCCGATCCCTTTTATTTGTTGTGGGCCGATTTTATTGAAGCAATTCGCATGGGGAAACGTCCACGGGTGGTTTTGGAAGATGTCTATCGTGTTATGGAAACCGGCGAACGAATTTTAAAAAAAATAAATTCTTTAGGAGAAGAATAAAATAAAAGGGGAATTTAGCCGTTTATGAATCAGATGACCGTTTTTCGATTATTGAGTTTAGCTTTTATTTGGGTTGGTATGCTGGGTTCAACAGCATGCAACATCGTTAATCCCGCTGAATCGGTACCTACTTATATTGTTATCGACAGTGTTCGCTTGAACCCCACATTAGCCGAAAAACACGGTTCCGTATCGCATAAAATAACCGACGTTTGGGTGTATTACAATTTACAATTACTTGGTGCATTTGAATTGCCCGCCAAAATACCCGTTTTGGCGAATGGTAAAGGTCAATTGCAAATCTTAGCCGGAATATGGGATAATGGCTTGAGTGGCACCCGCACAAAGTACCCTTTTTATACCGTCGATACCTTTTCGTTTAACGCCACCCCGGGGAAATCGATTGCCTATACCCCCAACTTTTATTATCGCACTGCCGACCAACCCGTGATTCGTTATTCGGTGGAGAATTTTGAACAAGGAAATTCTTTCATGCCCTTGGCCGGCGATACTTCATTAACAAGAACCAATGCCATCAACGAAGTTTACGAAGGCACCTGGTCGGGCAAAATGTATATGCGCGATACCGATAAAACGGCCCAATGCATTACCTCGCAAAACTTCCCATTACCTGCATCCCGCGATGCTTATTTGGAACTAAACTATAAAAATGATGTTCCCTTTGATGTTCGTCTTGAAGTATTTTGGAACGGAAGTACCATCCGATCCGATATCATTAGCTTGCGCGAACGAAGTACCTGGAATAAAGTCTACCTCCGTTTAGGTGGTTTTGCCTCTACCTATCAAAATGGTAAATTTAAATTCTATATCCGCTCTACCTTGCCGCCGGGTAAAACCGAAGGCACTATTCTAGTTGATAACTTTAAAGTGATTTATTTCGAATAGTGAGAAAAGAAGTGCGCATCGGTTTGGCCTTGTATATGTTGGCCGATTATTTAAGTGCCGCACTGGCCTGGTTTTTTTTGTGGGTATACCGCCAACAAGCAGCCTTTTCGTTCACTCATTTTTCATCGAAAGATTGTTTTTTTACATTACTCTTGATTCCCGGTTTGTGGATGTTGTTCCATTTGTTTTCAGGGGCATATTTTAATCCGTACCGAAAATCGCGCGTCAACGAAATTTACCGAACACTTATTGTTACCTTTTTTGGTACCGTATTGCTGTATTTCCCCTTTATTCAGAACGACGCCCCTGTGCAATTGACTTATTACTACAAAACCTTCTTGGTGTATTATGCCTTGCAGTTTTGTTTAACGGGTTTGTTTCGATTAATTCACTTGTCGCGCATCAAGGCGCATATCAACCGCGAACGTTTCGGATACAATACCCTCATCATTGGAGGGAACCAGCAAGCTATTAAATTGTACCAAGATATTTGCAAGAACGAAGTGCATTTAGGTTATTTGTTCAAAGGGTTTGTTTATGCCGATGAAAGCGGACAAAACGGAATGTCGAACTACTTGCCCAAATTGGGAAGCATCGATCAATTAGAAAAAATAATCGACGAACATGCCATCGAGGAAGTTGTGATTGCTATCGATACCTCCGAACACGATAGACTTCAATACATTTTGTCGCAATTGTCGCACCGGCAAGTAATTATTAAAATCACCCCCGATTTATACGATATCATTTCCGGTTCAGTTAAAACCAGTAACGTGTTTGGCGCCGTATTGATTGAAATTTATCCTGAACTCATGCCCGATTGGCAACGTGTTTTCAAACGGGCTATCGATGTAATGGCCAGTATTGTGGGACTGGTTTTGTTGAGTCCTTTGTACCTGTTTTCAGCCATTAAAGTTAAGCTGGCTTCGCCCGGTGCCATATTTTATAAACAAGAACGTATTGGTTTGTATGGTAAACCCTTTTGGATTTATAAGTTCCGCTCGATGGTTATGGATGCCGAAAAGGCCGGTCCCGCTTTGTCGAGCGAAAACGACCCGCGTATTACCGCTTGGGGTAAGGTAATGCGTAAATGGCGTATCGACGAATTGCCCCAATTGTATAATATCCTTCGTGGCGATATGTCGTTGGTAGGCCCGCGCCCCGAACGTAAATATTACATCGATATTATTTCCAAAACCAACCCGCATTACAAGTACTTACACAAAGTAAAACCCGGTTTAAGTTCTTGGGGAATGGTGAAATTCGGCTATGCCGAAACCCCCGAACAAATGATCGAGCGAATGAAATACGACCTGCTCTACATTAAAAATTGCTCCCTTGTATTGGATGTAAAAATTATGTTTTACACGATTTTAGTTATCTTGCAGGGTAGAGGAAAATAAAAAACAACACGTATGAAATTCCGTATCCTATGTGCCCTGCTTTTTGGTGGCACTGCCTTGTATGGCCAATCGTCCTATTTTCAACAAGAAGTTAATTACAACATTCAAGTTCAACTCGATGAATCGAATAAGTTGTTGCGCGGCTTCGAAAAGATGGAATACATCAATCGTTCGCCCGATACCCTGCGCTATATTTTCGTACACTTATGGCCTAATGCCTATAAAAACGACAAAACAGCCTTCAACAAACAACAAGTTGAAAATGGTAAACTCGATTTTTATTTGAGCGAAAAACGCGATAGAGGATTCATCGATAGCTTATCGTTCACGGTGAATGGCAAACAAGTAGCTCTTAGCGAATACAACAACCAGCCCGATGTGGTTATGATTACCCTGCCGGAACCTTTATTGCCCGGTAAACGCATCGATATTGCAACACCCTTCCGGGTGGTTATTCCCAAAGTATTTTCGCGACTCGGTTTTGGAAAAGACAATTTTCAAATTTCTCAATGGTATCCTAAACCCGCCGTTTACGACCGTAAAGGTTGGCACCCCATGCCTTACCTCGATCAAGGCGAATTTTACAGCGAATTCGGTCGCTTCGATGTTCAAATAACGGTTCCAACTAATTATGTAGTTGCCGCCACCGGTAATGTGGAACAAAAAAACGAAAAGCAATTTTGGGAAAAACGAATCCCACCAACCGATTCAGCCAAGGCAAGTGCGTTCATTAAAATGTTCGATACCCTCAACGATCTTGAAACCAATACCAAAACCCTTCGTTTTGTGGAAGAAAATATCCACGACTTCGCCTGGTTCGCTTCTAAAAAATATTTAATAGATACCGCAACCGCTACCTTGCCAAGCGGTAAGAAAGTGGCTTGCTACAGCTACTATTTACCCAAACAATATAAACTGTACAAAGGCAGTGCCCGGTATACCGCTAAAACCGTTGAATACCTCTCCCAAAAAGTAGGGGAGTACCCTTACCAACATGCCAGTGTAGTAGATGGCACGTTATTGGCCGGCGGTGGTATGGAATACCCTACCATCACAGTAATTGGCAGTGTTGGCAGTGCGGCTACCTTAAAAACCATTATTCTACACGAAGTTGGGCACAATTGGTTTTACGGCATTTTAGGCTCCAACGAACGCGATCATCCCTGGATGGATGAAGGCATGAATTCGTACTACGAAAATAAAATGGACGAAGCCATTGCCATGAACAACAAGGAAACCACAACCTCGGTAGGCAATGCGTTAAACTTTAGTCCGAACAATAAAAACCTCGAGAAGCTGACCTATTTAGCCACAGCCACTATCGATCTCGATCAACCTTGCGATGCACCATCCGATTCGTATTTGCCCATCAATTATGGCGGTGTTGTGTACCAAAAAACAGCCTATATGATGGACTATTTAGCCAACTATTTGGGCGAGTCTACATTCAATAAAGTGATGCAAACCTATTACCGTCAATGGCAATTTAAACATCCCTATCCCGAAGACTTTAGCGCCATTGCCGAACAAGTAAGTGGTAAAGATTTGAGTTGGTTTTTTCAAGACGGATTGCAATCGACCAAGAAAATGGACTACCGTTTGAAGCATGTAAAATCCATCAAAGCCAATAATACGCTTCAAGCCGGTGTTCGTTCGCGGACCGGTTTTCGCGGTCCCATTCCGGTTAGTTTGTGCCAAGGCGATAGCATTATACAAACCCAATGGATCGAGTATCCTTACAATCAAACAGCGGTTTTCCCGGCTGGTACAAACGCCACCAGCGTTGCTATCGATCCATATCAAAATTTGCCGGAAGTCAATGTTGCCAATAATACCGAAAAGTTAAGCGGCTTAATTCGTCGCCGAGGCTTTAAAACCAATTTGTTGTCGCTGGGTTTAGGAACCAATCATCAGCTTGGCTTGTTGCCTTCCATCGGATACAATGCCCACGATGGTTTCGAATTAGGCTTGTTAATCCACAATTTACGCATCCCAAATCGTCGTTTCCAATTTGCCATCGCTCCGCAATTTGGGTTCGAAAGCAGGGCCTTGATTGGCACCGGTATTGTTGGCTATAGCTTCTTTCCTAAGAATTTATTCCGCAAAGTAACCTTGGCCGTTCAAGGTAATTCGTACCACCACAACGAGGCTACCTTGTTGGATGGAAAAACCAATATCTACGCACGTCACATCGTGGTATCGCCGTCCATCCGCTTCGATTTCCGCAACCGAAATCGGCGTAATCCGGTTTCGTCGATGTTGGAATTACGGCCTACGGTGTTAATGTCTCAACCCATCGAATACA
>JBIKQE010000050.1:0-11830 GCA_044349815.1 Chitinophagaceae bacterium
TTTATGGTTTATTGAGTTTATCGCAAGCTGGTTTGATGGGTGTGTTTATGGCCCAAGATGCTTTGTTGTTTTATTTGTTTTGGGAAGTTGCGTTAATTCCGGTGTACTTTTTAAGTTCGATGTATGGAGGAGAACGCCGTATTCCGGTGAGTTTCAAATTCTTTGTTTATACTTTTTTAGGAAGTTTAGTGATGTTGGTGGGCATGATTATAATATATCGCCACAGTGCTTTGCGTTCGTTTGCCTTGACCGACTTTATTGCGGCGGGTCGCGAATTTAGTGGGGTTGAACAACAAGGGTTGTTTTGGATGTTGTTTTTGGCGTTCGCCATCAAAATGCCCATTTTTCCTTTTCATACCTGGCAGCCTGATGCTTACGAACAAAGCGCTACTCCGGTAACGGTGGTATTAAGTGCCTTGATGGTAAAAATGGGTTTGTTTGCTGTAGCTGTTTGGTTATTGCCTGTTTTGCCGTTAGGATCGGCGTATTGGTCGCCCATTGTAATGGGCTTAGCTGTAACGGGTATTGTATATGCATCGTGTATGGCCTTGGTACAAAACAATATGAAGCGGGTAGTGGCGTATTCGTCGATTGCCCACATTGGTTTAATGGCCGCGGCTTTGTTTAGCAATAGTGGAATAGCAACCCAAGGAGCCTATATACAGATGTTCAATCATGGTATTACAATTTTAGGTATGTGGTTGTTGTTGAGTATGATTGAAGAACGTACTGAAACACAAAATATGAATGAGTTGGGTGGTATTGCTTCGGTGGCGCCACGTTTTACCATTGCCTTGGTATTAATTGCTTTCGCGAATATTGCCTTGCCATTGACGAACGGGTTTCCGGGTGAATTTTTAATGTTTACCGGTTTGTTCTCGTCGGGTGCGGCCAATGCGCACACCTTAACGGTGCTTGCCGGGTTAGCAGTAATATTATCGGCTGCCTACACCTTGTGGATGGTTCAAAAATTAGTGTTTGGCGAAACGAATGCACGTACCGCATCGTTCCGCGATTTGAACACCACCGAATTAATTAGCTTATCGTTTATTCTGTTATTGATACTGGCTTTAGGAATTTACCCCAATGCAATATTGGCATGGGTTCCAACAGCGGGTTAAACACCTGTAACCGACAGGCAATTCGGTAAAAACAAGGAACAACGCAATGAACGCAATTGTTATATCTGCTTTATTAGGAACGGCTATGATGTTGGCCGGACTTGTAGTGAAAAAAGAAACAGGAATCCGAGTGCTTGCTTTGGTGGGCGGAGCTTTGTTGTTAGGAGCAACCCTGCTCGATTACCAACAAACCGGACAATCGGAACGACTTTTTTTTAACGGCTTGTTGTCGTTGAATGGTTATTCAGCTTGGTTTAATATATTATTGTCGGGTTGTTTTTTAATGTATTTATTGATGTTTCATCGGCATGTGAGTAAGGTAGGAAAGAACGATGCGGAATATTTTGCTTTGTTGTTTTTTATTATGACGGGCTTGTACATGATGTCGATGTTTTCGAATTTATTGGTATTCTTCTTGGCCATCGAAATTTTATCGATACCGCAATACATTTTAGCCGGCGCCGATAAGAACAGTATTAAAAGCAGTGAAGCTTCCTTGAAGTATTTTTTAATGGGGGCCTTTAGTACCGGCATTTTATTAATGGGAATTACTTTATTGTATGGCGCTACGGGTAGTTTTGATACCAACAGTCAAGCCTTTTTTGATTTATTTCAAGATCCTTCGCGGTTAAGTTCTTTATCGTTGGTAGGGATGGGGTTGTTGGTAGTGGCTTTAGGCTTTAAAGTATCGGCGGCACCATTTCATTTTTGGACGCCCGACGTGTACGATGGAACACCCACACCGTTTACACCGTTTATGGCAACCTTGGTGAAGGTGGGTGTATTCATGGCCTTCATTCGTTTATTTCATTTGTCGTTTGGCAATGTGTCGGAAGTGTGGCAATTGATGTTGGCGGTGATGATTGGATTAACCCTATTCATAGGAAACATCACGGCGGTTTATCAGAGCAGTGTGAAGCGTATGATGGCGTATTCGTCGATTGCGCAGGCAGGCTTTATGTTGATGGCGGTATTTGCCTTTAATGGCACTTCGTGGCAAGGTATATTATTATACAGCGTAACCTATACATTGGGTTCCTTGGGTGTATTTGCAGTTATTAATCATTTAGACGATACCAGCTATGAAGGTTTTCAAGGCTTGGGCCGCAAGCATCCGTTGTTGGCAGTAACAGGTGCCATTTCGTTGTTGTCGTTAGCCGGTATTCCGTTAACGGGTGGGTTCTTTGCGAAGTACTTTGTATTAAGTGCTGCTGTTGAACAAGGCGGTATGACGGGCTTGGTGATATTTGCGGTATTGATGGCGGCCGTTTCAGCCTTCTATTATTTCAAAGTAATTATTAGCATGTTTTTCAAAGAAGGGGAACCACATTTAGTATACGAACCCAATACCTTAGAAAAGGTGATGTTGGTGGTGAATGCTGTTTTGCTTTTGTTGACAGGTATTTTACCTGGCTTGATTTTAAATGCATAGTATCAATTCAATTGATATTGTTGGTGCTGCATTATTGCAAGAATTTTAGTTCGAATTAAAAACATTTTAATTGCAGTTTGTTCGATTGAATTGACTGTATATTTGTCGTCGCAAATACACGATTATTGTGGGCAAACATTTAAATCTGAATAAGGTATCCGCTGCTGGCCTCCTTATAGCCATGGGCATTATTTATGGCGATATTGGTACATCGCCATTGTATGTTTTTAACGCCATCATAAAAGGTCGCATTGTAGATGAGGGACTCATAATAGGTAGCCTTTCGTGTATATTATGGACAATTACACTGCAAACTACAATTAAGTATGTATGGTTAGTTTTACGTGCCGATAATAAAGGTGAAGGGGGAATTTTTTCTTTGTTCGCCTTAGTACGTCGCAGAAAAAAGTGGTTGGTGGTGCCAGCCATGATAGGGGGTGCGAGTTTATTAGCCGATGGTATAATAACGCCACCCATCTCAATAACATCGGCCATTGAGGGGCTTCGTAAATTGGAACCCATGCATGAAATGCCGCAGGGAACAATTGTTACAATTGTTTTAGTTATTATTTCATTGTTCTTTTTCATGCAACAATTTGGAACAGCCTCAATAGGCCGTTTATTCGGTCCTATTATGTTTGTGTGGTTCACCATGTTGGGGGTACTTGGACTAATGAACTTGCATTTCGATTACAGCGTATTTAAAGCCATAAATCCAATTTATGCTGTTGAATTACTTGCAAAATACCCCGGTGGGTTTTGGTTGCTTGGGGCAGTTTTTTTATGTACAACAGGCGCTGAGGCGTTGTATTCCGATTTAGGACATTGTGGTAGACCGAATATTCGGATGTCGTGGATTTATGTAAAAATTGTTTTATTACTCAATTATTTTGGCCAAGGGGCCTATTTGTTATCTCATCATAAGGGGAATAATATGTCGCTTAAGATGATAGAAAGTGGTCAAGTAAATGCTTTTTTCGATATCATGCCTCAATGGTTTATTATACCGGGCGTTATAATTGCAACGATGGCTGCCATTATTGCTAGTCAGGCTATGATTTCAGGATCATTTACATTAATTAGTGAAGCAACCCGTTTGAATTTATGGCCAAAAATGAAAATCAATTATCCTAGTGAAGCGAAAGGACAATTGTTTATTCCGGGTATGAATCTATTTATGTATTTCGGTTGCGTGTTGGTGGTTATTTATTTTCAAAGTTCTAGTAACATGGAGGCTGCTTATGGATTAGCCATTATCATGACCATGTTGATGAGTACAATATTATTTGCCAATTATTTGGTTTTAAAAAGAACCCAACCAATTTGGATTTACTTGTTTTTAGGCATTTATTTAATCATTGAATTATCATTTTTGCTTGCCAATGTAGTTAAATTTATGCATGGTGGGTATGCTACGTTTTTTGTTGCCGGCCTGATGTTTTCAATCATGTTTGTTTGGTTTAAATCCAGAAAAATTAAGAATCGTTATGTGGAATTTGTAAAAATGGATGAATACATTCATATGTTGCAAGACTTAAGTAACGATTTATCGATACCCAAGTATTCAACCCACTTAGTGTATTTAACAAGTGCCAATAATCCGCACGAAATTGAACATAAAATTATCTATTCAATTTTAAACAAGAAACCCAAACGGGCCGATATATATTGGTTTGTGCATGTGGATGTGCTCGATGAACCCTATCGTACCGATTATGTGGTAGATGCTATTATTCCGAACGAAATTATTCGGGTTGAATTTCGATTAGGCTTCCGCGAAGAACACCGAATTAATTTGATGTTCCGCAAGGTGGTGGAAGATATGGTTAAAAACAAGGAAGTTAATATTACCAGTAGGTATGTATCGCTTCAACGAAATAAAGTAGCCGGCGATTGGCAGTTTATTGTGTTGGAGAAATTCCTTTCGCACGATAACGATTTACCATTGTTTGAGCGTGTTGTAATGCGTTTATACTTCTTATTGAAGAAATTCTCGCTTAGCGAAGAGAAGGGCTTTGGTTTAGATTCTTCGTTTGTAACCGTTGAGAAATTCCCCTTGGTGGTTTCGCCGGTGTCTACCCTCAACCTTCGCCGTGTTGAAAAAGAAGTTTACAACGATTTGTAAAAGGGTTGTAATCGCTTGAAAACAACTTTCGTATAGTGGCGGTCTGCTTGGCGTATAACCAATCGTTGTTCGTGGCACACCTTATTTGAAGACTTGCTTAAACCGATAATAACCCATTTAATGGGATGGTCTTCGGCATGTTGCAGGGTGTATCGATACGCCACGCTCAAACCAAGTTGTATGCCAATATTTTCTACTTCGTGCATCCGTTGATAAGGTAACAACAAGCCAATTTGCCCCTGTGAGCTCAAACAATCGGCTGCTTTTGTAATGAGTTGCAATAAGGTTAAATGACTGCTGTGCCAGGCCATTTTCTTTTTGGCGTTGGCAGAAGGTAGTTGGTTCTCAAAAAACGGTGGATTACAAACAATGGCATCAAATTTCCGAGGTGGCATCCACGAAAGCAAATCGGCTTCTTGTACATTAATCTGTTTCGAAAAGACGCTATTCATTACATTTTCATGCGCCTGTTTGGTTGCATCGGGGTCTATTTCGATAGCCGTAATAGGGGCATTGGAGCGTTGGGCTATCATGAGGGCTAAAACGCCTGTACCCGCACCAATGTCTAAAATGGCTTGCTCTTTACCGGTTAAAGGCATAAAAGCCCCCAATAAACAGGCTGTTTCGCTCACTTTCATAGCGGCCCGATCTTGCGAAATATAAAACTGTTTGAATTGAAAGCCCTTTTTCATGGTGCGCTAAAATACAACGATTTTGAAGGGTACTACATGAAATTGTAGTAAAAAAATCCATATTTTGACCTATTTTTGCACTCTTTAAAACCCAACGGCCCTTGGAGAATATTCAAATGGTAGACTTGAAACGTCAATACCTTCCTATAAAAACCGAAATTGATGCCGCCATACAGGAAGTGATTGATACCACCGCGTTCATTAATGGGCCCGATGTTACGCATTTTGCGCATGAATTAGGTCAATATTTGGGTGGAGCGCATGTTATACCCTGTGCTAATGGTACCGATGCCCTGCAAATTGCCATGATGGCCCTCGATTTGCAACCCGGCGATGAAATTATTACTCCGTCATTTACCTATATAGCTACCGTTGAGGTGGTTGGTTTGTTGTGTTTGAAACCCGTTTTTTGCGAAATCAATCCCGATACCTTTACCATGGATGTAGCCTCGGTGGAAGCGCTGATTACACCCAGAACTAAAGCGATTGTGCCGGTTCATTTATACGGACAAAGTGCCGACATGGAACCCTTGATGGCCTTGGCTAAAAAACATAACCTTTACGTGATTGAAGATAATGCACAAGCCATTGGCGGTCGTTATACTTTTGCCGATGGCACTCAAAAAGCCAATGGTACCATGGGGCATATCGGTTGTACATCGTTTTTTCCGTCTAAAAACTTAGGTTGCTATGGCGATGGCGGGGCTTTGTACACCAACGACCCCGTATTGGCCGAAAAAATTAAAATGGTTGCCAACCATGGTCAAAAGAAAAAGTACGTTCACGAAGTAATTGGTTGTAATTCGCGTTTAGATACGATGCAAGCAGCCATTTTACGTATAAAATTGAAACATCTCGATACGTATTGCGCCGCACGTCGAAAAGTTGCTGATACCTACGACGCTGCGTTTGCAGGTATCGAAGCCATTAAAACACCGTATCGCGCCGGCAATTCTTATCACGTTTTCCATCAGTATACCATCACCTTGCAAGGCTTCGATCGGGATACTATGCAAACAAAGTTGGCTGAACGCGGCATTCCTAGCATGATTTATTATCCTATCCCGGCGCATCGTCAGGGTATGTTTTCATCTTTCGATTTAGGCAATGTGCATTTGCCCATCACCGATCAATTAACCGCGCAGGTTATTTCCTTGCCTATTCATACCGAAATGCAAGCCGATCAACAATCGTTTATTATCAATTCATTTTTAGACATCCTTAAATCATAAACATCATGAATGTAGCATTAGTGGGTACAGGTTATGTCGGACTCGTTTCCGGAACCTGTTTTGCCGAGTCGGGAAATCATGTAATATGTGTCGACATCGACCAAAACAAAGTAGAGCGACTCAAAGCCGGCGAAATTGTAATTTACGAACCCGGTTTAGAAGTTCTTTTTCAACGCAATTTAAAAGAGCATCGTTTGCATTTTACAACCAACTTGCGCGAAGCCGTTGAAAAATCGGATCTTATTTTCTTGGCCTTGCCAACCCCGCCCGGCGAAGATGGTTCTGCCGATTTAAGTTATGTATTGGGCGTTGCTACCGATATTGGAAAAATTTTATCGGAAATCAAACAGTATAAAGTTATCATCAACAAAAGCACGGTGCCGGTAGGTACTGCTGAAAAAGTAGCTGCTAAAATTCGCGAAAATTACGATGGGGAGTTCGATGTAGTAAGTAATCCGGAATTCCTTCGTGAAGGGGTAGCTGTAGACGATTTTATGAAACCGGACCGTGTGGTAATTGGTACTCAATCGGAACGTGCCCGCAAATTGATGCATCAATTGTATGCTCCCTTTGTTCGTCAAGGCAATCCTATATATTTCATGGACGAACGCAGTTCGGAGTTAACAAAGTACGCCGCTAATTCGTATCTCGCTATGCGAATTACCTTTATGAACGAATTAGCTAACCTGTGCGAAAAAGTAGGCGCTGATGTTGAAACAGTTCGTGTAGGTATGGGAAGCGACGATCGTATTGGTAAGCGTTTCTTATTTCCGGGTATTGGTTATGGTGGCAGTTGCTTCCCTAAAGATGTTCAAGCCCTTGTTCAAACCAGTGGTCAATATGGTTACGATTACAGCATCTTGAATGCCGTAATGGATGTGAACGACAAACAAAAATTAGTTTTGGCCGATAAAATTTTATCGTACTACCAAGGCGATGTAAAAGGTAAGAAAATTGCTGTTTGGGGTATTTCCTTCAAACCTAATACCGATGATATTCGCGAAGCACCTGCCTTATATATTATTCCTAAATTAGTAGAAGCAGGCGCTCAGGTGGTTTGCTACGATCCGGAAGGAATGAAGAATGCCAAGAAATATTTCGAAATCAATCATCCTGAATTAATGGCCAATATTAGCTTTGCCGATGATGCCTACGAAATGTTGAAAGGTGCCGATGCCTTGGCTATTTGTACAGAATGGACCATCTTCCGCACACCGGAATTCGATACCATGAAAGCCAACTTGAAAGCCAATGTAATTTTTGATGGTCGTAATTTATACGACGTAGCTGAAATGGGGAATCAAGGGTTTTATTATAATTCAATTGGACGTAAAACCATCGGGGCTTAATTATGAAACGAGTACTCATTACCGGCGGCGCAGGATTTTTAGGATCCCATCTCTGCGACCGCTTTATTCGCGAAGGCTATCATGTTATAGCCATGGACAATCTACTTACGGGTAATATTGCCAACATCGAACATTTATTCAAGTTGCCTCAATTTGAATTTTACAACCACGATGTAAGCAAGTTTGTTCATGTTCCCGGTGAACTCGATTATATCCTTCACTTTGCTTCGCCCGCTTCCCCCATCGATTATTTAAAGATGCCTATCCAAACCTTAAAAGTAGGTTCCTTAGGTACACACAATTTATTGGGTTTAGCTAAACAAAAGAAAGCCCGTATGTTGATTGCTTCAACGTCGGAGGTATATGGCGATCCGTTGGTGCATCCACAAAACGAAGAATATTGGGGTAACGTAAATCCAATTGGTCCTCGGGGTGTTTACGACGAAGCTAAACGTTTTCAAGAAGCCATCACCATGGGCTACCATACCTTCCATGGTTTGCAAACCCGCATCGTTCGTATTTTCAATACTTATGGCCCACGTATGCGCCTCGATGATGGTCGTGCCTTACCTGCGTTCATGAGTCAAGCTTTAAAAGGCGAAGACATTACCGTGTTCGGCGATGGTACACAAACCCGTTCTTTTTGCTATGTCGACGATTTAGTGGAAGGTATTTATCGTTTATTATTAAGCGATTATGCCCACCCGGTAAACATTGGCAACCCCAACGAAATTTCCTTGAAAGAATTTGCAGAAGAAGTTCAACAATTGACCGGTTCGAAATCGAAAATTGTATACATGCCTTTGCCGCAAGACGATCCCAAACAACGCAAACCGGATATTTCGCGTGCTAAAGAAATTCTAAGTTGGGAACCCAAGGTAGGACGAAGCGAAGGATTGAAAATCACACTCGATTATTTCAAAAACCAATTGGGAATTAATTAGTCGGTAGTTTTCTACAAATCAAAAGCACTTTACGCTGGTCGATGAGGGTAGTGGCAAATACAAACGCCGAACCTCCATCGGCCAGTTTGCTTTTAGCACGCACTTGTGCAACGGTTAATGGAAAATTCCGAACCGTTATATTCGCTTTTTTATCGGGAAGCAATTGTTGTATTGCACGAGCATCTAAAGCGCATTGCGTTTCGTATAAAAACGAACGCCCCGGAAAACAGGAAATCGCTTCATTCGAGGTGAACAAATTCGAATCCGGATGGAGTTTCTTCAAACCGTATCGTTCCGCCAATGCCGCATAAATGCCTAATTTATGAATGGCCGCATTGGGTTCGTAAATATATTGCAAGGGTTCGCTATACGCCATGGCATATTGTTCCCCGAACCCATCTTGCTGTCGTACTTCGATATTTAAATCTAAATCTACGGCACAACGCGTCAACCGATGTTCGCCTGCTTCCAACAATAACAGCAATTCTTTGCATTCCCCTTCGGTATATAAAGCCCACACGGTTTTTATACAGGGTAATTCACGCTGCAATTGCCGAACATCGGCCATAGGCGACAATTTAACCAATATGTGGGGCGCTTTGGCTAATAAGTGGGGGAGGAGCTCCATTATATTCGGACTGCATTCGTTGAGTTTAAATACCTTTTGTCCTGAATCGGATCTCCGCGACGGATCCAGAAAAATCCAATCTGCAGGCTCCTTATCGTTAGCCAAAAACAACTCTGCTGTTTCTCCACCATGGAAAACGGCCTTCGAAATACCCATTACACTCGTTAAATTATAGGCACTTAAGGCACTCAATGTAATATTGGGCTCTACCAAATCGATACGTTGTACCGAAGAGGCCATGTATAAGGCATCAATGCCCATGCCCGCACTTAAATCAATCAAGCGTTCGCCAACTATCAAGGCGGCTTTGAATTGTGCGGTTTTTTCCGACGAACTTTGTTCCAAATGCAGGGTAGGAGGCCATTTAAATTGCTCGTTGGCCCAGCATATTGGCAGTTTTTTAGCTACACGCTGTCTTCTGCCTACTTGTTCTAACAACTCCTTCTCGTGTTCCGTAAAACGCCCTCGCAACAAGGTATCCGGCACCGAGGCCTGCGCATAGCTGCGCATAAAGGCCAGGTCCGATTCCGAAAAAGGTTGTAACAACATGGCAACAAAAATACATGTTTCAGCTTACCTGAAAATCTTTGTTAAACCTTATACCCTAAAAACACGTTCGTCGCAATTTTGAACGTAACTTGCAGGTCCAATGAATTGGCGTATTCTCACACTTTTTGTATTCTTTTTGGCCCTCAACCCAGTGGTTCGTGCCCAAGAAACCCTCGATAAAATTGTTGCCGTTGTAGGCGATAAAATCATTCTAAAATCGGAAATCGATAATGCAATGCTCGAAATGAGCAAAGATATTCCTGCCGGCGAAGAAGATAAATTCCGTTGCGATATGATGCAACAATTTCTGATTCAAAAAGTAATGATTGAACAGGCTGAGCGCGATAGCGTGATTGTGTCGGACGATGAAATTGAAGGCAACCTCGATAATCGTATCCGATATTTTGTTTCGCAATTTGGTTCGGAAGAAAAGTTGGAAGAAATGGCCGGTAAATCGATTTATCAATTAAAAGATGAATACCGATTGATGTTCCACGATCGTCTTACTTCCGACAGAATGCAACAAACCATTCTCGCTAATATAAAAATCACCCCGCAAGAAGTAAAAGCATTCTACGATAAAATTCCGGTGGATAGTCTGCCGTATTTTCCTTCCATGCTTGAAGTGGGACAAATAGTGTTCAAGCCGAATGTAAATAAAGAGGTGGAACAATATGCCATTACCACCCTCGAAGATATTCGCAAGGATATTATCAGCGGGAAAGCTTCCTTCGATATCATGGCCGGTATTCATAGTCAAGATCCCGGTTCAAAAGATAATGGGGGCGACCTCGGCATTATTGGTCGCGACGACCTCGTGCCCGAATTTGCCGCTGCCGCCTTCCGTTTACAAAACGGCGAAATTTCACCCATTGTAAAAACCAAGTTCGGTTTTCATATTGTGCAAATGGTCAATCGCCAAGGCGAAAAAGCCAAGTTGCGCCATATTCTTATCAAGCCCCTTATAACTTCCGATATGGTGAAGGAAGTGATGGGCAAAGCCGATAGCGTTCGGGCTAATTTAATTGCCGGTAAATTACGCTTTGCTGAAGCTGTAGGAAAATATACATCCGACGACCAAACAAAAATCACCGGCGGTATGTTCACCGATCCACAAACTAACGGATCTTCTATTTCGCCCGATTTATTAGAACCTAGTGTGGCCTTGCTCACCAACGACATGAAAACCGGTGAATTTTCGAAACCCGAAGAATTTGTAGACCAACAATCGGGCGATCGCTTGGTACGTATTGTGTACCTAAAAAACCGCACCGAACCCCATCGGGCGAATCTCCGCGAAGATTATAGCCGTATTCAAATGGTGGCTCTCGAACAAAAAAAGACGGACGTTTTGCAAAAATGGATCACCGATAAATTATCCGATTTTTATATCAAAATAGACGATAACTACGCTTCGTGTTCGAACCTCGATGCCTTTCGTAAACCCGCTTCAAAAAAACCATAACACACTATGTTTAATAACGATGTTGAGGCCGCCAATGCCCTAAAAGAAAAATATGCCGCCTACAAAAAAGAAATTGCCCGCGTAATTGTTGGACAAGAAGCGGTTGTTGATGGTACCCTCATTGCTATTCTTTGTAACGCCCACTCGTTGTTGGTAGGGGTGCCCGGTTTGGCTAAAACGTTGTTGGTAAACACCATCGCGCGCGTTCTCGATCTCGATTTCAAACGCATCCAGTTCACGCCCGATTTAATGCCGAGCGATATCACCGGTACCGAAATTCTCGACGAACACCG
>JBIKQE010000051.1:0-11815 GCA_044349815.1 Chitinophagaceae bacterium
ATGAGGTTCATGCTACTCATCGTAACAACCGCATCACTCAGCATACTGCCTTTGATGATTTCAGGATAAGCTTGGTAATAAATAAAACAAGGGCGACGGAAATGCAAACGATACGGCGAACGGCCACCATCGCTAATGAGGTAAAAACCTAATTCGCCATTACCACCTTCCACCGCATGATACACTTCGCCAACAGGTATGTCTGTTTCGCCCATCACAATTTTGAAGTGATAAATCAAGGCTTCCATCTTGGTGTATACATCTTCTTTTTCAGGAAGGAAATAGGCGGGCACATCGGCATGAAACACCGAGGGGTCGAGATGCTGAATTTTTTCGAGGGCTTGACGAATAATCGACAAGCTTTGCCAAATTTCTTCGTTGCGTACCAAGTATCGATCGTAAGCATCGCCCGTGGTACCCACCGGAACCGTAAATTCGAAGTCTTCGTAACTGCTATAAGGGTGCGAAACACGCACATCGTAATCGACGCCGGTAGCCCGTAAATTAGGACCGGTAAAGCCATAGTTCAAGGCGCGCTCGGCCGTAATTGGACCGGCACCAATGGCGCGTTCCATGAAAATACGGTTGCGGGAGAGCAAGGTTTCAAATTCTTCCATCGCCTTCGGAAATTCGGCCAAGAAAGCATCAATTTTATTAAAGGCAATGTCGGAAAAGTTTCGCTCTAAACCGCCAATCCGACCAATATTGGTGGTTAAGCGCGAGCCACAAACTTCTTCGAAGATTTCGTAAATTTTTTCGCGGAATTCAAACACATACACAAAACCGGTTAAGGCTCCCGTATCTACCCCAATTACCGAGTTGCAAACCAAGTGATCGGCTATTCGGGCCAATTCCATTATAATCACCCGCAAGTAATCTACTCGCTTCGGCAATTGAATTCCTAATAATTTTTCAACCGTCATGTGCCAACCCATGTTGTTGATTGGCGACGAACAATAGTTCAATCGATCGGTGAGGGTGGTGATTTGATAATAGGCCCGGCGTTCGGCCAATTTTTCGAAGGCACGATGAATATACCCTACTGTAGGTACTGCTTCCACAATACGTTCTCCATCCATTTCCAAAATGTTTTGGAAAACACCATGGGTGGCGGGGTGGGTAGGCCCGAGGTTAAGGGTAGACGTTTGTTTGCCAAGCGCTCCTTCGGGTAAATTGATATTTTGTTTTTGACTACTCATACAAGAAGATGCATTTAATTAACGGCCAAACATGTCGTCGTCTTTATCAATACGGGTTTGATCTTCCAACGGAAATTCTTTACGCAACGGAAAATAATTCATGTCGTCGGTGTTCATAATGCGCGTTAAATTAGGATGCCCTACAAAGTTCACCCCAAAAAAATCGTAGGCTTCGCGCTCCAGCCAATTAGCGGTTGAATACAAGGCCGTTGCCGTAAATACATCCGGCTTTTGAACGTCAACATAAATTTTTAATCGAAGGCGTTGCCCCAATCGCATATTTTGTACCAAATAAACCACACACAATTCCCTGCCCACTTGGTTGGGGTAATGCACTGCTGTTAAATCGTTCAAGAAATTAAATTGTAATTCAGGGTCTTCGTTCAAGAACGTTAATACCTTCAAGTTATTCGCTGCGGGAGTTTCAAAGGTCAAAATGTTGTGCAGCATCGTAAAGCCGCTCACAGCATCGCCAAATTGTTGACTGAGTTTTTCTTGAATAAAATCGTGAGTAAGCATCGTTATTGAATTCCGTATTCGTTGAGAAGATGTTTGTATTGTTCGCTGTGGCGGCGACGAATATGTTCGTGCTTCACCAATTCTTGAACCCGCATGAATCCGTCTAATATGGCTTCGGGGCGGGGCGGACACCCAGGCACGTATACATCCACCGGTATTACTTGGTCGATGCCTTGTAAAACAGAGTACGTATCAAAAATACCGCCCGAGCTAGCACAAGCGCCAACCGACAGCACCCAACGAGGTTCTGCCATTTGTAAATACACTTGACGTAAAACTGGAGCCATTTTTTTTGAAATCGTTCCCATAACCATCAGCAAGTCGCACTGGCGGGGCGAAAAACCTAAACGTTCCGACCCAAAGCGGGCTAAATCGTAATGGGCGGCCATCGTAGCCATAAACTCAATACCACAACACGATGTGGCAAAGGGCAAGGGCCAAATGGAATTACTCCGAGCCATTCCTACTGCTTCGCTGAGTTTAGTGGTAAAGAAACCTTCGCCGGTAAAACCCTGAGGGGCTTCTACCAATTTTACTTTATTGTTGTGTGTAACGGGTCTCATGTTTTGTGTTTTGTAAAGGTCAAAGATAATGTGCCTGCGAGGCAAGCGTTATACGTCTTTTTGATGCCAATTAGTCTTCCCAAAGCAGGGCTCCTTTTCGAATGATATAAGTAAACCCAACAATAAAAAATCCAACAAACATCGCCACAGCCAAAAAGCCTTCCCAGCCAAGCTCACGGAAATTCATTGCATAGGGGTAAAAGAAAATAACTTCCACATCGAATAGCACAAATAAAATGGCCACTAAAAAGTATTTAACGGCTACCGGTTGACGGGCATTGCCTTCTTCTTCAATACCACATTCGAAGTTGGCTAATTTGTCGTCGGTTTTACGGCGCGGTCCCAATAAATGGGTACCACCCATCATTAAGGCCACAAAGCCAATTGCAATACCCAACTGCACCAAAATGGGGGCATAGTCGATGGGAGTTTGCGTTGCCTGTAAGATTGTCATAAATTCGAGAATAATGTGCACAAAAATAGGGGCTAAAAGCCCAATGGAAAAATATAAATTTCCCCGTTTTAACGCGTTTTTAGTTCGGCGGTAATGTTTTCTTAAAACAAATGGCGCGCCCCTTTTCGCAATGGCGCATCAATTACCTTTGCACCTATGTTTCCCGCACTATTAAAATGGCTCCTTCCCTCGTTGTTGATGGGGGTATTGTGCGTGCTAATTTGGGTGCAACTCATACTACGTTTAAGCGGAAAAACGCTCCGTGGCTGGCTTCCAACGTTTTTTGCCGCCGTATTGTTGGTGGTTTTAGGCTTGGCCAACTTGCTTTTTTGGGAAATTGAACTTTATGATACCATTTTTTGGACCGATTGGCCCGCTTTCGTGGCCATCCGTATAGCCCAAGGTTCCGTTTTTTCAGGCGCTGTGTATGTCGGTGTCACCATCTGGCTCTATCTCTTCGACCAATTTTTAAAACGTCGATAGCGTCAGTTCACAGTTTTCAGTTTTCTGTTATGGCGTGCCCCTCGGGGTTTTCCTGTTTGCTAGCCCTGTTTCTGCTCCTGTAAACCCCTCGGGTCGGGCTATCGGCTATAGTCCCTGCGCGCCTCCGCTCCGCTTCGGCGCTTCGGGCGCTGCCGCCTCTATCCCTCACGCATTTTTAAATTCATGCTGTTTCTCGTTCTGTTTCTCAACACCGCGCATAACATCACAGTCCATCATGTAATCGTGCTACAAGGCCACGTAGCTCGAACAGCGTCGAATAACAAGGGTAAGAATGAGAGGGAGTAGGAGTAACAGAATGATTGGTGCAGAAATAGTGTCGAAGAACTGGGAGACCCCCCCGAGGGTACGCCAAAAAAAAATCGATATGGCGTGTTGTAATTGCTGTTTTTTTGTTCGTTGCCTTATTCACAACTACTAATCACAAAAGGTGTATAAGTATTTTAATCCATCCTTATTAAGGGTGCTAATTTCGGGCACCGCAACCCATGAACAGCCCATTTCAGGAACGAAGTCAGTACATCCGTTTGGTATTTATTGCCGTGCCTTTACTATTGATTTTGCGTCTGTTTTTTTTGCAAGTTATTGATATGGGAGGCTATAAACAAGCAGCCTTGGGGCAGGCGGTGTACCAGAAGAAAGTGTACCCGCCGCGAGGTATCATTTACGACCGTCGGAACAAAGTGTTTATGAATAACACGCAGGTGTTCGATGTAATGGTAGAGCCCAAAAAAATTACCGCCGATTTCGATACGATGTTGTTTTGCAAATTGCTTCGTATCAATACCACCGATTTCGACAAGCAATTTAAAAAGTTGATTTTAAAGTATGGTTGGGGACATCGACAGTTGGCGTTGTACAAGAACATGTCGCAAAAAGAAGTGGCTAGCTTGCTCGAAAATATTTATGAATTTGAAGGGGTTGAACTGTTAGAACATGCCGAACGAAATTTTAATATGGCCTGTGGAGGAACCCTCATTGGTTATATCAACGAGATCAACGAAAAGCAATTGTTGCTGAGTAAATACAGCAATTACATGAAGGGCGACATCATTGGCGTTACCGGGTTGGAAAATCATTACGAATCGGTATTGCGCGGAAACCCGGGGGTTGAGTATTTATTGCGCGATGTACGGCAACGCATTATTGGTCCGTATAAAAACAAGACCCTCGATTCGGCCGCTGTGCCCGGCAAATCGCTCACCTTGTATTTAGATGGTGAACTGCAAAAACTAACCGAATCGATGATGGCCAATAAGTTAGGCAGTGCCGTGGCAATCGATCCGCAAACAGGCGGCATTTTAGCGTTTGCGAGCGGACCAACCTACGATCCGGCTTTATTAACCGGAAGCGAAAAAGGCCGCAATCTTAATAAATTATTGCTTGATGCCACGAAGCCTTTATTCAATAGGGCTATTCAGGCTCAATATCCGCCGGGTTCTACCTTTAAGCCCATGACGGCTTTGGTGGCGTTAGACGAAGGGGTTATTACTCCATCGTTTGGTTACCCTTGTGGTGGTGGGTATTATAGTTGTGGTCGTCGGATTGGTTGTACACACACGGGAGGTGGACATGCCCGAAACTTGGCCTATGCGATTGCTTATTCGTGCAACAGTTATTTTTGTCATATCTATCGATTGTCGTTGGATGCCAAAAAATACACTAATGTAAAAGTGGGTATGCAACGTTGGCATACCTATATGAACGATTTTGGTTTTGGTCGCCCCATTGGCATCGATATTCCCTCTGAATTAGGTGGTTTGGTGCCCGACTCGAATTATTTTAATAAAGTATATAGTGGTGTTTGGAACTCGTGTAATATGAGCATCATTGGAATGGGGCAAGGTGAAATTTTGCTCACGCCGTTGCAGTTGGCTAATGCGATGTGTATTATTTCGAACAAAGGATATTATTTCACCCCGCACTTTGTAAAGGCCATCGATAACGATAGTAACCATGCCATGTTGGCGCCGTATTTAAAAAAGCATCAGGTAGCTAATATTGCCGATTCGGCGTATAATTATGTATCGGCCGGTATGCAAGCTGTTATTGATCAGGGTACCGGTAAAATTGCGCGGATCGATGGTATTGAAGTATGCGGAAAAACCGGAACTGCACAAAATGAACGGGTAATTGCCGGGAAGCGGGTGAAGCTTCAAAATCACTCGTTGTTTGTGGCGTTTGCTCCGCGGGTAAATCCTAAGATTGCCGTGGCGGTGATTGTTGAAAATTCGGGGTATGGGGCCACTTGGGCCGGTCCAATTGCTAGCTTGATGATAGAGCAATACCTGAACGATTCTATTTCGAAAAAGCGCGAGCCTTTGGTAAAAAAGATGCAGGAAGCTAAAATTATTCCGCGTTACACGTACATCATCGATTCAATTGAAAAACAAATTGCCTTGGAGCGCGATCGAATTAAAAATATGTCGCGCGATAGTTTGAAATACATTCATCGTAGGCAAGACAGTGTACGCCATGTGAACGATTCGTTGATGGCCGCTTTTTATTATCGCCGTTTAATTTCTTCGACGCCTATTAAAACAAAAACACCGTGAGAACTTCCGATAAACCCCAGTCGTTTTTGAATCGGATCGATTGGCCGACCATTATTCTATACTTGCTATTATCGGTGATAGGCGTATTGATGATTTATTCGGTGGAGCACCGCGAAACCGATACGGGATTTATTTTATTGGAAAAGAATTACTCGAAGCAACTTATTTTTTTAGGGCTCTCCGTGGTAATAGGTTTTGTTATTTTAGCTATCGATAGCAAGTTGTTTACCACTACGCCTTTTTTACTGTATGCCATAGGCGTGGTTTTGATGCTGTTGGCCTTAACGCCTTTGGGGAAAGGGGTGAAAGGCTCGCACTCTTGGTTGAATTTAGGGTTCATGACGTTCCAGCCTGGCGAGTTGATGAAGCTGTTTACCGCCTTGGCCTTGGCCAAGTTTTTAACCTGGCCCGAAATTAATTTTACCGATCGAAGGCATCGGCTCTATGCAATTTCTATTGTATTGTTTCCGGCTGTAATTATTTTACTACAAAACGAAACAGGGTTGGCGCTGGTGTATTTTTCTTTTTTCTTAGCCTTGTACCGAGAGGGTCTGCCCAATACCCTGCTGGTAATAGGGTTCTCGGGTATTTTGTTAACCTTGGCAACTTTGTTGATTCCCAAAAATACCTTGTTCGTGGTGTTGTCGGTATTGGCGGTATTGGTGCTGTGGCAAAATCGCCGGCAATTGCGTAGGAATCGGGAAGTGCTTTGGTTGGTGATGGGGATATGGTCGATGGGCGTTTTGTTTTCGCAAGTATTGGTGCCGTTTACGTTTAAGCATGTATTAAAAGGCTATCAGGTTCAACGGATTTATACCATGATTGGGCAAGATGTGCCCGATGAATATACCCGCGATGGCATTGATAATACCAAGCAAAATGCATCGGAGTATAATGTGAGTCAATCGAAAATTGCTATTGCCTCGGGAGGCTTTTTTGGAAAAGGCTTTTTAAATGGAAGTCAAACCAAGTACAATTGGGTGCCCGAGCAACGAACCGATTTTATATTTTGTACCGTAGGGGAGCAATTTGGTTTTTTAGGCAGTGCGGTTTTGATTTTACTTTACATGGTATTGCTATTACGCATGATTACCTTGGCGGAGCGACAACGTTCGTCGTTTAGTAGGATTTATGCCTATGGTTTAGCGGGCATTTTATTTTTCCATTTAGTTATTAATGTGGGTATGACCATTGGCTTAGCGCCCGTTATTGGTATACCCTTGCCCTTGGTGAGTTATGGGGGAACATCCTTGCTTACTTTTGGGATTCTCATTTTTGTATTGGTTCGTTTAGATTCAGATCGTCAGCGCATTTTGCGTTAAATTTAATTGTATGCATGCATCCATCATTCCCTTGTCGGAAGGCGTTTTTACCATAGGACACGATAAGGTTTTTCATCCCTTTGACCCCTTGAAGGATGTGTTGACCGAACGGCCTACAGGTTCTTTGTTGGTTGAAGTACAGCCATTTGCAATTCGAAGTGGACACGAAGTGGTATTAATTGATACCGGTTTGGGATTTAATTTGCCCGATGGCTCTTTTCAGTTGCACAGCACCCTGTTAGAGCATGGTATTCATCCGAACGAAATCACACATGTGTTGTTGTCGCATTTGCATAAAGACCATGCCGGTGGTGTTGGTATTGCCTCGCCCGATGGGCGTCGTGTTCCTGCCTTTCCGAATGCTACCTATTATGTGAGTCGAAACGAATTTGATTTTGCACTTAGTAAAGGAACACCCTCTTATATTCCCGACGATTTTTTGTGGTTAGCCAATTACCCCGGAGTGGTTTGGTTGCAAGAATCCGGACGCATAGACGATTGGATTAGTTATGAAACCTTGGGTGGACATTGTCCGTGGCATTTGGGGTTTACCTTCAATCATCCGGATGGTGTATTTTATTTTGGTGGTGATGTTGCCCCCCAATTTAAGCAACTGAAAACAAAGTATGTAGCCAAGTACGATTACGATGGCCAGCACAGCATGCAACAACGGCAACGTTTATTTCAATTAGGTACCGAAGGACATTGGACATTTTTATTTTACCACGATGTGCATCAGCCTTTGGCTGTTTTGTAATGGGCCAATTCGTTAAAAACAGCACTGAAGGCATCGGCTGTTTCGTGCGCCAATAAACATTCCGGGGCTATTTTTTGAGTGGCTAATTCGGCGGCTCTTGCGTGTATATACATGCCCATTAAGCCGGCAGTTCGCATATTGCGGTATTGAGCAAACAAAGCGAGTAGGAGTCCGGTTAAAACATCGCCACTGCCTCCTTTTGCTAAGGCGGGTGTTCCACTGATGTTGAAGGTGGCTTGTCCGTTTGGTTCAGCCAACAACGAATAGGCCCCTTTAAGTAAAATATAGTGGCCTGTTTTTTGGGCGGCATCCCTTGCTTTTTCGATACGTTCGGCATAGTTGTTGCTTGTGCCAAATAGTCGATCGAATTCGCCGGGGTGGGGAGTAAGTAAAGAGCCTTGGGGTACATGTTGCCACCAATTTTTGTTGAGGGCTAAGATGTTCAAGGCATCGGCATCGATAATGCCGGGTGTATTCACTTGTTGCAGTAAATTGATAAGGGCGTGTTGTGCGGCGGGTTGCAAACTTAATCCGCAACCGGCGGCCCAAGCCGTGTACCGATTTGAAAACGGCATAGAAGCCATTGGTTCATAGGCTTCCGTCGTGGCTTCGGGTAAAGCCAACGCTAATTGAGTGGCTTCAGCTTCCGGTAATCGGACCGTTAGTAAGCCAATGCCCCCACGGAGGGCGCCTCGTGCCGCTAAGAGGGCTGCACCCAACATGCCCGGTGCTCCTGCCAGTAAGAGGCCATGACCGAAATGTCCTTTATGTGCAAAGCGCGATCGTGCTTGATAGAACGAACATACGTCGGCTTCTTCCAGCAATTGAAAGGAGCCGGAATCGGTGGGTATAAATTGAGGCGATAATCCAATTGGAAGAATAATCACCTTGCCACAATAGTTGCCTGTTTCGGGCAACAGGAATGCCTGCTTCCAGGTTTGAAAACTGAGGGTATAATTGGCCTTCACGCATAATGCCGGGGCCTCCTTGGCATCCGCATGAAGTCCGGAAGGGATATCGATGCTAATCACATGGCCTTGGTGATTGTTGATGTGTTGAACGACGTTCTTTAATTCACCTTCAAGGTTCTTGTTGAATCCTGTGCCGAGTAAGGCGTCAATAACAATGGGGTAAGGCATTGATTCGTTGAAGTTGGCGAGAGGGAATATGCTTTGCGGGTATAGATTGTTTAAGCGATTAAGTTGTTCAGGCGCATCGCTGTTGGAAGAAAGCGACGATACGATAAAGGTGCTTACGGTATAGCCATGTTGTAATAAGATGCTCGCCATGGCTAAGCCATCGCCGCCATTATTGCCTGGGCCAACTAATATAGCCATACTATGTTGGGTTGAGAAATTCGCCATGATCCATTGGCAAGCCGCTTGAGCGGCGCGTTCCATTAAATCAATACTGGCTATAGGCTCATGTTCTTGCGTAAAAGCATCCCACGCTCGAATTTGTTCGTTGTTCAACAGCGGTTTCATTGCTTAAAGGTACAACATGGCTTAACGGTAACGTGGATGAAATTGATGAATGGTTTGCCGGAGAAAGTCGCGATCGAGGTGCGTATAGATTTCGGTGGTTGTAATGCTTTCGTGGCCCAACATTTCTTGCACAGCGCGTAAATCGGCCCCGCCTTCCACGAGGTGTGTGGCGAAGGAATGACGTAGGGTATGAGGGTGAATATTTTTTTTGAGTCCAATTTTTTCGGTGAGATCTTTGATGATATAAAACACCATAACGCGCGATAAGGCAGCACCTCGTCGGTTCAGGAAAATATGATTTTCGAAACCGGGTTTTGCATTCATTTTTCGGCGATAGCCATCGAGGTATAATTGCACATATTGCAAAGCAGATTGTGAAATGGGCACCAAGCGTTCTTTGTTTCCTTTGCCAATTACCCGAATAAATTCGGTTTCGGCATGTACATCGTTGAACCCCATATGAATTAATTCCGATACACGGAGTCCGCAGCTGTACATCATTTCCAACATGGCGCGGTTGCGGGTGCCTTCGGGGGTGCTGTGGTCTATGGATTGAAACAATAAATCGATTTCATCCACCGATAGGGTATCGGGGAGTTTACGCCCGGTTTTAGGAGCTTCCAACCATTCGGTAGGATCGTCGAGCCGAATTTGTTCCAGTTGAAGATACCTAAAAAAACTGCGGAGGCCACTTACGATGCGGGCTTGCGAGCCGGCACTTATGCCAATATGGTGGAGGGTTTCCATTAATCCATGTAAGTGTTGGCGTTGAACGGTGGCCGGCATCAAGTTCGGTTCCAAGGGTTCTAAATACCGCCTTAGGCTTTCTACATCGTGGAGGTATGCTTGAATGGAATGCGGGCTCAATCCCTTTTCGAGCTGAAGCCATGCTTTAAAACCTTTGCTGTAGGGCGTCCAATTCATACAATGTTCAAAAATACAACTGCCGTGCGGCCATACCTAATACCAAATAAAATTCGCGTATATATCGCTTCGTGAAAGATGCCGATTCGGGTGTATTTTTGCACCCAATTTCACCAATTATGGAAGCACAAGCACGTGTAGTAAAATCGCCAACAGGCACCACCTTACATTGTAAAAACTGGGTAACAGAAGCGGCTTACCGCATGATTCAAAATAATTTGGATCCCGAAGTGGCTGAACGTCCCGATGAATTGATTGTATATGGTGGTTTAGGCAAGGCGGCGCGTAATTGGCCTGCCTTTGAAAAAATATTGGAATTGTTGACGAACCTCAATGAAGACGAAACTTTGTTGGTACAAAGCGGTAAGCCGGTGGGTGTTTTGCGTAGTCACAAAGATGCGCCTCGCGTGTTGATTGCTAATTCGAACTTGGTGGGTAATTGGGCTACTTGGGAACATTTCCGTGAGTTGGATGCGAAGGGTTTGATGATGTATGGACAAATGACGGCGGGATCGTGGATTTATATTGGTTCGCAAGGTATTGTGCAAGGAACGTATGAAACGTATTTGAGTTTAGCGGCTCGTCACTTCAATGGCTCCTTGAAAGGCACCTTGAATGTAACGGCCGGGCTCGGTGGGATGGGCGGTGCTCAGCCTTTGGCCATTACGATGAACGAAGGCGTTTGTTTAGCGGCCGATGTGGAAGCATGGCGTATACAGAAGCGTTTAGATACACGTTACATCGATAAAATGTATACCGATATCGATGAAGCCATTGATGAATCGTTGCGTGCGAAAGCAGCCGGTGAAGCGATTTCGATTGGTGTGGTTTGTAATGCCACCGATTTGTTGGCACGCCTGATTGAACGAAATATTACACCCGATACCTTGACCGATCAAACCTCAGCGCACGACGAATTGATTGGGTATTTTCCGGAGCATATGAGTGTGGAAGAAGCGAATGTGCTGCGCGAAAAAAATCCAACCGAGTACAGTCGCCAGAGTTTAGATACCATGGCGCATCATGTAAACTTGATGTTGGAATTGCAAAAGCGTGGTGCCATTACCTTCGATTATGGTAATAACTTACGTGGACAAGCTCACGATAAACGCGGGGTAGAACATGCCTTCGATTTTCCCGGTTTTGTACCGGCTTATATTCGTCCATTATTTTGTGAAGGAAAAGGGCCATTCCGTTGGGTGGCCTTGAGTGGTGATCCGGAGGATATTTACAAAACCGATGAAGCGTTGAAGAAATTATTTCCGGAGAATAAAGGTTTGTTGCGTTGGTTGAACATGGCCAAGGAAAAAATTGCCTTTCAGGGATTACCGGCCCGCATTTGTTGGTTGGGTATGGGCGAACGTGAAAAGGCCGGCTTATTATTTAACGAAATGGTACGCAATGGCGAACTGAAAGCGCCGATTGTAATTGGTCGCGATCATTTGGATTGTGGCTCCGTGGCTTCGCCGAACCGTGAAACAGAGGCCATGAAAGATGGCAGTGATGCCGTAGCCGATTGGCCTATATTAAATGCGAT
>JBIKQE010000052.1:0-11673 GCA_044349815.1 Chitinophagaceae bacterium
AACCTCTTCCAATTAATATTGCTTCTGGGTTGTTAGATAATCCGGTAATAGGGTTTAATTTTAATTTACCAATCACTGCTCACTACCTATAATGAATCACCTTCCCTCGCCACAAGCATCCATCACCGGTCTTCAACGTATAAAATAGTACACCCGGTTGTGGAAGCTTAAATTGAAATGAAGGACTTTCTGCCGGAATAATATAGTCTGCAACTGCCGACATGGTGGTATTGTACAAGGTCAATTGCATATCTCCAACCCCCTTAGGCCATCCACCGATGGTACAAACTCCCGAATAATTCGGATTCGGATACACTATAAGGTCCGATGTGTTATTTACTTCTAAGATACTATTAGGTATTGCCGTACACACCCCCGGTATATTCGCATCCAACCACTGCAAACGCACCGCTATCCAATGTTTCAATGTATCCAACTCCGCCGTATACGTGGTGGCTATGGCATTGCTCTCCGGCGACATCCCACTGCGGCCCAATAACGGCCATTTTTTAAAATGACGTTGTTGCGCTGCATCCACAAATTGACCAACACTGTCGATGAAATGAAACAAGTTGCTTGTATCTAAAACCGATGTTCTCAATTGCTCATAACGGCAACGCAAACGGTTGGCAAATAAACTATCCTGCAACAAACGTATATAATACCCACACGAATTATTGTCGGTAGGATAGTCGTTAATTCGATGCGCCCACCCCGATCCATCGTTCTGATCGAACAAGGGGCCCATGGCCATGGTCTTCCACGCCCAATCAAAATCCCATACCGGACCGGCATGCAATTTTCCGCCTTTACTTGCTTTGTCTTTGAAAAAATAAACACTCTTTTTAAATCCATCGGCATTGCGTGCCACTTCATTCACAATGAAATAATCTAGGAACGATTTTTCGTGCAAGTATTTTCGATACCCAATTACCGTATCGGCAAATGCCGAACTGTACAACGCCGTTTCTAAGGTGTCAAAAAACGAAGCAATGTAGGTTTTTTGTAAGGGATGAATGGTTTGTTCATCGGGTTGCTGATACAAAAAATGAATGTCCAATCCGGGATGATCAATGGGCGAATAATTCGAAAGAAAACTATTGGTGGGTGTCCAATAATTTTGTTGCAAAATATAGCCACCCGTCAATTCATCGCCCAAGGTATCAATATAATTCAGCTTGGCTATCGATACCCGTCCGCTGTCTGTTTTAATTTTTTCGCCCAATAAATAAATCCCTTTATACACCGTGTCTAACATCACTTCGCACAAGTGCATTCTCGGACTGTAATGCCCCATGCCGGTAAACAAACGATGAGCCAGCACATTCCGTAATAAGGATCTGTCGTTATAATTCGATAACAATACCCAATCGTTTTCAGCCGGCATGCCCAACAAGGAAACATTCAAATTCGCGCCATTCGCGGTACGCGTTTCTAACCCATAAGGCTTCTGATTGAATGATGTAGAAGACGCTCCGCGTATTTCAATACCAATCATCCCATTGTACACATTCGCCGCACCATTCCGATACGTCATGGCATTGGGGCCATTGTATTTAATCTGCATCGGAATATCAATCTTAGTGCCCTCCGGTATGGCTTGTCCGGCAGGTTGTAATAATACAATGGGCAAACGCGAACTATCGAGCCGCACTGTGCCTAAATCGCGCACACATAATTTAAACGTACCTGTGGCCCCCGAGTAACCAAACACTTGAATATACAAGGGTTTGCCGGGTGTTTGTTCGTGCAAGGAAACAAAGGAGTAATAGCCATTACCGGCATCATCGTCGCAGGTTATTAATTGTGCTTGGGTACACGATGTATCCGACCAAATCGCCAAGCCGGTATCGTTGATGGTGCCACTGTCGGTTTCAAAACTAATATTCCCCGAAGGGGGCACCAATACGGTATACCAAACATCGTGACCGTTGTATACGGCACAACCGGGTTGCATGCCCGAACTGGCATAGGGCGTGTTATCGCCCCATACACATTGTCCGGTATCGATGGCAAATGCCGTGCATGGATGGTTGCCCGGCATAAATGCCCCCGAGCAATTGCCAATTCCATTATACACAATACCCGTTTGTGGATTGGGACCATTGCTAAATAAATTGGTGTACGCGGTATTGTACAACGTATAGCTGTTTTCGTTTTCGTAAGCGCCTGCCGTGTATTCAAACCGAATACTATCGCCATTACATACGGGCAATAACACCGTACTACCATAATTGGTGGCACTAAACGGACCAATATTCACATTGTTCACAAACACATTCAAATAGCCGCCATTCCATCCATCGCCATAACTGTCGTGCATGCTGAGAATCCAATTACAACATTGTGCATCACTTCGCGAAGGCGTTAAACTAGCCAACACAATAATCAATCCTACAACAAGGTATTTTTGTAATGTCATCAATTATTTTTTTATTTGGATGAAATCAATGCCTTTTAACCGAATCTTTCGATTGTATTCACGAAGTAAGCTTGACGTTAAGGTTTCGAACCGTTTAAACTCCACATCAAGTTTAGTGCGGATGTCGGCAAAGGCTTCTCTGCTTTGTGCCGATGGTGCCGTGTTTTGTTGCACAGCATGAAATATACCCAACAATTGATCGTTCAACCGAATAGGATAGTTCAATAAATCTTGTCCGCTTTTGGCTTTGGTTTGCACTAATTTTTCTTCAATATTGGTGCTAGCCGCTATAATCACATTGCCAATACTATCTAATTCAGTAGGGTATTCTTTTCCCATTTTATCTTTTAAACTCTGAATTTGATTTCGAAGTTGTCGATTCATTAAAATGCAATCTTGGGTTGAATCAAACGCATCGCGAAGCGTAGTTAAAAATTCAAATTGTTCACGATAGTCTTTTTCAGTTGAGGCATAATTCGGATCTTTTAAAATTTTGAATTCGCGTAAACTAGAATCTTTACCACAATAAATCATGGCTTGATACACGCCAGGTGCCACCATAAATTCATTCAAGGTTCCATTCCACATCACCATGTCTTTCCCTTTATCTACACCGGCCAAGCACATATTCCACGAAAATAAATTCATGCCCACTTCACCTGCACACATTTCATCGGCTTTACCGGCTCGTGCAGTATACGTTCGGAGCGTTTTACCTGTATCGTTTCGAATGTGAATGCTCACTTTTTGTGTATCGGCACCTTCAGGTAAATGATAACGAATGCCAACACCGGGGTAGGGGTTTGTACCCTCTTGTTTCGCTTGCTCGTTTCGGCTACTCCGCAAACGATATGCATCGGCAATGGGTAATGTCCAAAAAACGTTCGCGGTTTTTGGTTGCATTACTTGGTATAAGGTATTCACATCATCTAAAATCCAAAAGGCACGTCCTTGGGTGGCTACCACCAAATCGTTGTTTTTAAAACACAAATCGGTAATGGGAACTAACGGCAAATTCAATTGCATGCGTTGCCACGAAGCACCGGCATTGTTTGAAAAATAAAGTCCTTGTTCTGTACCGCAAAATAGATGTTGCACATTGTTCGGGTCAACCCGCACACAACGTGTAAAATGGTTGGCCGGAATGCCTTTCACCACCCGCGTCCATGTTTTTCCGTAATTCGTTGTTTTAAATAAATACGGAGTTTCATCGTCGAGTTTGTAACGAGTGCCTGCTACATAACAAGTGCCAGCCTGTTTCGGGTCGGGTTCTATACAGTTCCATTGCATCCATTCGGGAATAGCCCGTGGCGTAACATCCTCCCATTCTTTACCACCATTTCGCGATATATGAATTAACCCATCATCGCTACCTGCCCAAAGTACATCTTTTTCTACCGCACTTTCGGCTGCGGTAAAAATGGTACAATAATATTCCACACTGGTATTGTCTTTGGTAATTGGACCTCCACTGGGACCTTGTTTGCTTTTATCATTTCGTGTTAAATCAGGTGAGATTTGCTCCCACGATTGACCTTCATTGTCGCTTTTAAATAAATAATTACCTGCGGCATACAATCGTTTGGAATTATGCGGCGAAAAGAACAAGGGGAAATTCCATTGAAAACGATACTTCAAATTTTCAGCCCCTTCACCAATGGGGGCAATCGGGTAAACGCTGGTAGTGCGATTTTCTCCGGTGCGGTGGTTTAAGCGCGACATATACCCGCCGTAATTCCCACCATATACAATATCGTCGTTCAAGGGATCGGCCACTAAATAGCCGCTTTCAAAGCCGGCACTGCTTCCCCAATCTTGTGCACTAATACTGCCCCGATTGGTTCGCGAAGCAATACGCACACTGCTATTATCTTGCTGACAACCCAATACGCGATACGGAAAATGATTGTCGGTACATACCCTATAAAATTGGGCGGTGGGTTGATTGTTGTAAGTACTCCAGTGGGCACCACCATCCAACGAAATTTGAGCACCGCCATCGTCGGCAATAATCATTCGTTGTCCATCTTTCGGGTCTATCCACAAATTATGATGATCTACGTGGGGAGTATGAATTTCTTGCAATGTTTTTCCCGCATCGGTGCTTTTATAAAAACCAACATTGCAGATGTACACTGTGTTTTCTTGTTGCGGATCTACAAACACTTTATTGAAGTACCAACCCCGTTGTAAAATTCGGGCGTCGTCGGTTTGTTTTTGCCACGATTTTCCACCATCAGCACTTTTATACAATCCTCCTTTTTTACTTTCAATCATGGCATATACCACATCCGGGTTCGAGGGCGCAATAGCGAGCCCTATATTGCCTAGGGTATCTTTCGGTAAGCCCTTTTGTTTCGATATATTAGTCCATGTATCTCCACCATCCTCACTCTTCCAAATACCACTGCCCGGACCGCCACTAACCAAGCTGAATGGTGTGCGTAACACTTGCCACGAGGAGGCGTACAAAACCTCAGGTCGAGAGGGGTCCATCACTAGGTCAATACAACCTGTTTCGTTGTTTACAAATAAAATCTTCTTCCATGTTTTACCGCCATCTAGGGTTCTGAAAATACCCCGCTCGGCATTAGGACCAAATAAATGTCCGGTTGCGGCTACATATACAATGTCGTTATTTTTCGGATGAAATTGGATGCGAGTTATATGCCTAGTGTCGCGCAAGCCACATTGTTTCCATGAACGTCCCCCATCGGTGCTTTTCCATATACCATTGCCTTCGCTTACATTACCACGCAAGGTATTTTCGCCGGTACCGGCATAAATTAATAAGGGGTCGGTTGCACATACAGCAACACTTCCTATGCTACCACCAAAAAATCCGTCGCTGATATTTTGCCAATTATTGCCGGCATCGTTGGTTTTCCAAACACCACCCCCTGTGGCACCCATGTAAAACACCATTTTATTTTGGTAATCGCCACATACGCCACTAGCACGGCCACCTCTAAATGGACCAATACAGCGAAAGCCGTAGGCATTAAACCACGTTGAATCGGCCGGATAATTAGATTGTGCCGAAAGCGTTTGAATAAAACAAACGAGAGAAAATAAAATGAACCGCATTTTCATTCTATGAATGTACAATACGGCGCGGGTTAGTCCAAAAATTAAGCCGCTTTTTGTCGCTGTATATCGCGTTGGGCCTCTTTATAATATTTCAAGGGAACCCACAACATCCCAAAACATTCACCGTCTTCTTTACCTAAATGTTTGTGATGCACTTTATGCGCTCTGCGAATGGCACGGAAGTAGGCAGAATTAGCATTGCGAAGCCATTTAAAACGCTGATGAATAAACACATCGTGAATCAAGAAATACGCAATACCATACAAGGCAATGCCAACCCCAATGTAGAAAAAAGGTTTGTCGAGGCCCACAATAGAACCGTAAATAAATGTACTTGCACTAGGGGTGGCGAAAATCAGAAAGAAGCTGTCGTTCTTTTCAAAAAACTGTCCTTCGCCTTTATAATGATGGTCTTCGTGCAAGTTCCATAACGAACCATGCATAATGTATTTGTGACTAAACCAAGCCACACCTTCCATGAAAATAAATGTGGCAATAACAACGAGGGTATTGATAATATAAATCGACATAATTAAAGTTTTTGTTGAGCATTGTAACGTAAGGGAAACTCCTTCATAATGAGGCGGAACCAAAACGAAAATTGCTCGGGTTTCATGTTGAGTTCTTGTTGCAAACGATCGATGGAAATATACCGCCAATCGGCCACTTCAGATGGATTAGGAAGAGGTGCTTCATTATACATCCCTAAAAACACATGGTCCAATTCGTGTTCAATGAGCCCGTTTCCCAGCTCGGTTCGATAGGTAAAATGATATAATTTTTTTAACGGAACCGAGAAGCCCATTTCTTCGTGCAACCTTCGTTCTGCAGCCGCTTGGGTGGTTTCGTTCGAACGAGGATGGCCGCAACAAGCATTGGTCCAAGCCCCGGCTGAATGGTATTTACCCAATGCCCGCTGATGAATCAACATCTCGCCGGCATCGTTTATAATCAATACTGAAAAGGCACGGTGTAATAATCCCTCCCGATGGGCTTGCAATTTCTCCATCGTTCCATAGGCCACATCATCGGCAGAAATTAATACAACTTCTTCAGCTTGCATTACAACAAATTTAAGTTGTGACGAACATAGGAATTAAACACCAAATACAACTTTTCGGAATTGGGTACCCGTATGCGCGATTGCATTACTTGTTCGGGTTGCACCTGTTTAATTTTCTTAAACAAACGCGTGTAATAGATATAGGCTAAGTATACCCCAAAGCGCGAACTCTTGGGCAATTGCTTGATACCTTCTAACCCTGCATTGAAATCGGCTTCAATATCGGCTTCAATGGCCGCTTTGGCTTTTGCATCAAATTGCGAGGTAGTTAAACCGGGGAAATACATTCTGTTTAACTCTTGCGCATCTTCGCGCAAATCGCGTAAAAAATTAATTTTTTGGAAAGCGGCCCCCAAGCGCATCGCCGATGGTTTCAATTGTTCGTACAAGGCATCGTCGCCACGAACAAATACGCGTAAACACATCAAGCCTACTACTTCGGCGGAGCCTAAAATATAGGTTTCATATTCGGCTTGCGTATAATCGTGCTTTTGCAAATCCATTTCCATGCTTTGCAAGAACGTATCAATTAAATAGGGTTCGATACCGTAGGCACGCACCGTTTTTTGAAAGCTGTTTAATATGGGGTTCAAATGAATACCTTGTTCAATGGCCACATAGGTATCTTGTTTGAATTGAGCTAACAAGGCTGCTTTATCAAAGCCGTGAAAGGAATCTACAATTTCATCGGCAAAGCGAACAAATCCATAAATATTATAAATAGGTTCGTGTAAGTCGTTCTTCAACAAACGTATGGCCATTGAAAAAGAGGTGCTATACTGTTTGGTGGTATAGCGACTCATTGAATAGCAAATTTGATCGAAAAATTGTTTATCGGCCATAAAATAGGTTTTAATTGTTGGAGTATCTTTTTTTAATTTGTTCGGCAACCACTTTCCCGGAAATTAAGGAAGGGGGTACGCCGGGACCGGGGACTGTCAATTGGCCGGTGTAAAATAGGTTTTTTATTTTTTTGCTGTGCATACGGGGTTTTAACACGGCCGTTTGCCACAAGGTATTCGCTAAACCATACGCATTCCCTTTAAAAGCATTGTATTCCGAAACAAACGCATTGTGCGCAAAATCGCGGCGGTACACCACCTGCGAACGAATCGATTCGCCGGTATAGGCTTCCAAGCGCGCCATCACCATATTGTAATATTGTTCGCACAACGCAGGCGTGTCGGCCAAGCCGGGCGCCGTAGGAATAAGAATAAATAAGTTTTCGCCACCCGCCGGTGCGCCCAAGGCTTCGGTTTTGGTAGTAACCGACGCATAGAACAAAGGATGCTTCGGCCAAGCAGGTTCGGTGTAAATATCGTGCGCATGCTGATTAAAATCGGCATCGAAGAATAAGTTGTGGTGCAACAAGTTGCCAATGGGTTTACTTAAGCCAATGTAAAACAACATCGACGAGGGGGCCATCACCCGTTTGTTCCAATAGGCAGGGGTGTATTGCCGATCGGCCTCATCCAATAAGTGTTGTTCCACATGATGATAATCGGCACCACCCACCACCACATCGGCCGGGTAAATGTTCGAAGCTGTTTCTACACCAACGGCAAGGCCTTGCTGGGTACGAATTTTTCGAACAGGTTCGTTCAATACAATTTGAACGCCTAATTCCGTGGCCAAACTCGTCATGGCTTTCACAATTTCGTGCATGCCACCCACCGGATACCATGTGCCCAACTTGATGTCGGCATAATTCATTAAACTATACAGCGCAGGTATTTCTTGCGGTCGAGCCCCTAAAAACAAAACCGGAAATTCGAGCAATTGCAACAATTTCGGGTTCGTAAAATACGTACGCACATATTGATCGAACGATTGTATCAGGTGCAATTTAAACAAGCCCGAAACAACCCGCCAATCCATATATTCCGTTATCGATAGGCCCGGTTTATGCACTAAATCCTGCATGCCTACAGCATATTTATATTCCGCTTCGGCCATGAATTTTTCCAAATGAACCGCACTGCCCGGCTCTATCGATTCGAACAAGGCTTTCATGCCTTCCCAATCGGCAGGCACATCGAGGGTTTCGCCACCCTCAAACACCACACGGTAGGAGGGGTCTAAACGTTTTAATGTATAATAATCGGATGTCTTTTTTCCAAAATCGTTAAAAAAAGCATCAAAAACATCGGGCATCCAGTACCAACTAGGCCCCATGTCGAAGGTAAATCCCTCGGCCGAATAGCGTCGGGCACGGCCCCCGGTTTGGTTGTTTTTTTCAAGCAAGGTCACTGAATAACCCGCACGGGCTAAATAGCAGGAGGCCGACAGCCCGGCAAATCCCGCACCAATAACTACTACTTGCTTCTTCATAAATGCCTAACAAATATAGACGCTTTATGTCACCAAGCTCCGAAAAATCGATTATACCCCCAAGATTCTATCTATTTGGAACGAAGTTCGTTTTTTATTTTGCCTTACCTTCGTGCCTTATGTTCACTTTCTTAGAACATGTTGGGCGATACCTGCTGATGTTGGGCGGGATGTTTTCGAAACCTGAAAACGGACGCGTGTATTGGAAGGAGTTCATCCATCAATGTTACGAAATCGGTATCGGCTCCATGGGTATTGTGGTTATCATCTCTATCTTTCTTGGCGCGGTAACCACCATTCAAACCGCCTACCAGCTGATTAGTCCCTTGGTACAGAAATACGTTATTGCCCAAATTATTCGCGATAGCACTTTTTTAGAATTATCTCCAACGGTGGTATGTATTGTATTAGCAGGTGTTGTAGGTTCAAAAATTGCTTCCGAACTAGGTAATATGCGCGTGAGCGAACAAATTGATGCCCTCGAAATTATGGGTATCAATACCAAAATGTACCTCATTCTTCCTAAAATTGCTGCTTCGATGGTGGTAATTCCTTGCCTTATTATTATCTCCATGTTCCTCAGTATTTGGGGGGGCTACTTTGCCGGAACGGCCACCGATATTTTATCGGAACAACAATTTACCCAAGGGCTCACCAAAGATTTTATTCCCTTCAACTTAACCTTCGGATTAATCAAAGCCTTTACGTTCGCTTTTATTATTTCTAGTATATCGGCTTTTTTTGGTTATTATGTTCGGGGTGGGGCCCTTGAAATTGGACGGTCATCCACCACCTCTGTGGTAGTAAGTTGCATCTTAATTTTATTTGCCGATTACGGATTGGCAGCGCTTTTATTGTAAGTACAATGAGTAAAGAAATTAAACTCATCGAATGTCCGCGCGACGCGATGCAAGGTTGGAAAACCTTTATTCCCACCGAATTAAAAATTGAATACCTCAACCAATTGTTGCAAGTAGGGTTCCACACCCTCGATTTTGGTTCCTTTGTATCGCCTAAAGCCATTCCGCAATTGGCCGATACGGCCGAGGTACTAAAAGGGCTCAAACTCACCTCCACCAAGCTCTTGGCCATTATCGCCAATTTGCGGGGTGCCGAAACGGCCGTGCAATACAACGAAATTCAATACCTCGGTTTCCCTTTCTCAATTTCTGAAACCTTCCAACAAAAAAATACCAATAGCTCCATTACGGAGTCGCTCAAAACGGTAGAAGCCATTCAAGCCCTCTGCGAACAACATAAAAAACGCTTGGTGATTTATATATCCATGGGGTTTGGTAATCCTTATGGCGATGCTTATACAACCGACATTGCCTTGCAATGGGTGGAACAACTCAATGCCTTGGGCGTGGGCATCTTTGCTATGTCGGATACGGTAGGCGTAGCTACCCCCGCTACCATCCAACCCATCTTCGAACACCTCACCCGCGAATTCCCTTTACTCGATATAGGGGCCCATTTTCATTCTACCCCACAAACCGCCCACGAAAAACTACAAGCGGCCTTCGATCACGGATGCCGACGCTTCGATATGGCTATTGGGGGCATTGGTGGCTGTCCGATGGCCCAAGACGACCTCGTGGGGAATATGGCTACCGAACATGTGTTGGCCTTTATTCATGAACGCAAACTCCCCATTAGCATCAATACCGAAGCCCTCGCCAAGGCGCAAGCCATTGCCGCCCGCATTTGGCACTAGACCACTTCACTTTTTTTGCATCGTCATTTATATCTTTATCCGCTACATTTGAAAAAAATATAGAACATGAAAACACGTCTTTTAACCATAGCCTGTTTATTGAGCCTATCGGTAACAGCCCAAAAAAATGCCGAAAAATTAGTGTTGGAACCCGGACAAAAACTGATTTTCAACAGCATCGATACTGTAAAAAATAAGCAAAGTCGCGGCGGCGAAACGAGCGATATGAATACCCTATCGAAAACCAAAGTGGAATTTGTAGTGCTCGATAAAAAACCCGACTATTACTTAGTGGCTCAAACCATCAAAACCATGAAGCTCGACTTCGAAGGCTTTGGTACCAAAATGACGTTCGACAGCGAAGACCCTTCTAAACAAAGCGGTATGATGGTTGACCAACTCAAGGCTACCGTGGGTAAAACAGATACCGTTCGTATCGACAGCGATGGCAACATCTTGGAAGACGCCAAAGAAGGCAAAGGCGCCAAAGGCGGTCGCGGTGGCGGCGGTGGCATGATGCGCATGATGAACCAAGGCGGTGCTAGTCTCGACCGTGCGTTTGTAGTTATTCCAAATGGCGTAACCGAAGGTCAAGGTTGGAAGAAAGATGGCATGAAAGACAATTTGAGAACCCAAACCATTTATTTTGTTGAAAAAATTAATGGCGATATGGTTGAGCTGACGTTCAAACGCAAAACCAAAGGCACTCGCAGCTTCACCACCCAAAACGGTCCTAGCCAAATTGAAATCGATAATTTATCGGAAGGAGCCTTGAGCGTAAATCGCCTCACCGGTCGCGTAAAAACCTATTCCGAAAAAGCCCAAACCAGTTCTAAAATGAACATGATGGGGATGGACATGCCCTCCACAGGAACAACCAGCACATTATTAAATATTGAGTAAAGATTATTTGGTAAATCACCCGCTTCGAGTGTACCTTCGCAACGGCAAGTCTTATACGACCAGCTCCTGCTAATCCTCCAGGGTGGGAACACAGCAAAGGTACGCGGTTGTAGCGGTGCGATATAAGTAACTTGCCATTTTTTTTGC
>JBIKQE010000251.1:0-3311 GCA_044349815.1 Chitinophagaceae bacterium
TGAAATAACGAAATGGTTTAGCGGCACTCAAAATTTCACCATCGATGTGTTGACTGAAATTGCCTCGGCACTTGGGGTTGAACTAACTGCTTTATTTGGAAAAAAGCAGGTTCAGGTAATATATCGCAAAGAAATTGTCGTTAAATCTATCGCAACGCAACCAACGATTATTATGACAACACCAATGTCTCAAGGCAATAATGTTTATGGCTATTGCCTATTAGCAAGTCAAGGGAATAAATCACCATTCACAAAATATTACTAAGAATAAAATGGCTAAAATCGATCATAAAGACTTCAATGTCGAAATGCAAATTAAGGCAATTGAGTTATTAAATGGGTCGTTGCAGTTGCCGGCAGACCCCAATACAGCAGTTACAACTTTCAATTTCAATATTAGTATTGAAAGTAAGGCAGATGCGGCCAATAAATTAGTGTTTGTGATTGTTCATGTTGACATTAAAACCGAGGATCTTTCCTTGGTGTTAGGGTCCTTATCGCTGAGCTGTATTTATGAAATAGCCGATTTTGATGCGGTGATTAAAATGGATGCCGGCGGAAACTTGGTGATGCCGGAGCCATTGATAGAAACGCTGAATAGTCAATCGATTTCAACCACCAGAGGGGTGATGTTTTCGATGTTCAGAGGGACGTTTTTGCATGGGGCGGTGTTGCCGTTGGTGGGTGGGATTGTAAGCAAACAATAAGGAGTTAGAAGCTGAAACAGAGGGAGAGTGAATTGGAAGTAACAGGAGGTTAGAAACAGAAACTGAAACAGAAAGAGAATCAATTTGGTAGAAACAGGCAGTTAGAAACAGAATGAGAAACAGAATGAGAATGAATCTTCGCCACGTTTGTTGGTTATTGGGTTTATGATGAATGTTTTTTTGTATGAGACCTGGGGGGCGTAGCAATGCGTGTTGGCGGCTCGTGCTTTAGCGTTTATTTTTGATTAATACATAGAATGATTATATCTTTGCATCGGAGGCTTTGTCGGGAAACTGGCATTGCCTTTTTTTATTGCACATATGTTATGCTCCAAATCTCATGATTTTGAATTTCACCCACTTCTCTAGTAACCCGATTTCTCAGGGGTTTTATTAATTCAGCGAGTGGCAATAATTCCGGTCGGGTTTTCTTTTCCATGCCATTGAGTCTAAGAGACCATGAAATTACATAAGCAATTAAGTCAGCCATTTGTATTCCAGTAGTTAGATCACTATGTACAAATAAGGGTTCCGGTATTAGTAATGTTGCTCTATTACGACCTTTATACGTCTTTTTGAAATAATTTTCAATTTGTGAAATTAGTCTTTGGCTTTGCGTTTTTTCAGTTTCATCGAATACAATAATACCAGACGGCTCTTCTGGCTTATCTTCTAAAAAATAGTAATATCTTTCAAACAAATAAATATAGTCCTTTCTTAAAAACTCGGGGGTGTCAGTCCGGTTAAAATCGGGAGAAATAATGGAGGCAAATGCTTTGCATCTAAAATTAGCCGCTAACTGCAGTAATTCGTTCGCGAATGCAATTTTGGCTTGAGCCAGGGCTGTTAATTGTCTTCTAGTTACATTTTGACCATGATCAAGGCATTCCTTTGCTAATTGTCTTCTTTCGTCTAAATCAAATGCGGGTAATTGATTCGCTAATTTGTACGTTTTACTTTTTAAAATCTTTCGGGCTTTTAGTTCCCGTGATCCTTGGCTATACCTTCTTCCAAAGATATTATGTTCAAGTAGGTGGACCTCGCTAATGAGATTCCAAATACTTTTATCTTCAATTGCAATGCCAGCAATCACCTCATAAGGAGACTCTTTCAAATCGTGTCCGCTTTCATCGAGAAAAAGTATGTATGCCATAAGTGTTATTTGTTTGCATTTCTGCGAACTCACTTATACCACTGTTATTTACTTATCATGTGCTGATAGGTACCATAACAGGCAATAGTAAGTTATTAATGTAATTTCAAATTTAAACGTAAAAATGAATTAAGTAAGTGAAAGCTTCTCTTTTTTGTTTTCAAACATATTTATATGATTTTTTGCAAATCAGGGAATGCCGGTTGTAAAATGTTATCAATCGTATTTCAATTTATGAGTGCGCCGAGCGAAGCGAGGCGCAACAGGCCATGATTGAGGTAAAGGGGGCATGTTTTTAGCACCCAACAAAGAAAAAGCTGAAGAAAGTTCCTTGGTTCAGCGGCTGCGGGATGTGCAGGGGAAGCCGCTTGCGCGGGCGCGTGAGGGAGTGCGCCAGCGCGAACGAACGGGAGCCCGGAAGCGGCCGGAGCGATCGCGGAGCCCGGAGCAGCCTGATAGATGCCGAAATAGTTCGTTCGCTGATAGCCCCAGAAAAAAAGGCATAAAATTTTGGTGGGTCAGGCACCATCCGATAGGCTAGAATCTCGGTTGGTGAGACACGTGCCGATAGACTAAATTTATCATTCTGCTGGTTTAATCATGTGTAGATAGCCGATTTAATAGTTTCCGTTTCCAAATTTTGTTGAATACTCCAACGGCTTATTCGCTTTCCGGTTTTAGGCAATTCGGTATCAAGAATTACATACGATGCGGTTTTTATTCGTTGTAGTTCGTGAATAATTTTGGTATTGATTTCTACTATTTCTAAAACAAAGCCCAAGCGTTTTATTACTGCTTGCGAATCAAATATTTTTGCGTATTCAAGCAGTGTATCAAATTTAATTTTGTCTTTAGAAGTATAGATGGCCCTTGCCACTTCAACTATTCCCCCCGCATAATCGGGTTTGAATAAGCAGTCAATAATGGTTTTTTCTAAGTCGGAACACATAACTTTATTGAAGCTGTCAATCCAGATTTTCTTTGAACCGAAAAAATGTTTCTCGTTGTGATAGATGAATTGAAAGGGTACTTCCTTGATCTTTATTTCGGATGGTCGTATTTGTTTTGAAACAACGATTTGTTCTTTCAGCGATGGCTGCGTGATGAGGTTATGTATTTGCAATGCAGAATAGTAGCCAATATAATGTTTGGCATTATTCGTTAGATGTTCTGCCATCAAATGCCAGTTGGGCATAAATGTTTCTGCATTTTGTTCGTAGGGTATAATGTAATAGACACCTTCTTTTAATCGCATCAATAACCCTCTCTTTGTCATGTCGCTAAGTAGCTCTCTCACGGCACTAGCTTTAGCGTGGGGAAGGGCTTTGTAAACCAACGAGTAGTCAAAGCAATGCCTGTTCTGACTGTTGAAATAGGATAGAAGCTGGTTTGATTGCGTTGATATGTATTTATTTTTCATAATAGCATTGTCAGGTTAAACCTGACAGCAA
>JBIKQE010000252.1:0-3305 GCA_044349815.1 Chitinophagaceae bacterium
ACGCTTGGAATATGCCTACTCCTTGTTTTTGACTTACAAGTTTGATTTTAAACTCGCTAAGATGTATTTGGAAATGCCGGGGAAACCAAAAGTTCGTGTACCATGAAGTCGGTATTTTTAGTTGGATTGTTATTGTGTTTACAGGTTTTAATGGCCGAGCCTTTTCGAACCATTCCACATAAATCGTTTCAGCGGGGCGAGAAGTTGACCTACCGCATTCATTATGGCTTTGTGGAAGCCGTGGAAGCCACCTTGGAAATAACCCAAGAAAATAAAAAATTCAACGACCGGCATACATTGCATGTGGTGGGCAACGGACGTTCCAAAGGCACCTTCGATTTTTTCTTCAAAGTACGCGATCGCTATGAAACTTATTTGGATGAGCAAGCCTTAATGCCGTGGCAATTTGTACGACGTATCGATGAAGGTGGATTCAAAGCCTCACAAGATTATTTTTTCAATCATTACCAACATAAAGTGAATTTGGGCAACAATAAAATGCTCGATATTGTGGCCTATACGCAAGACATGGTGTCGGGGTTTTATTTAGCCCGAACCTTTGATTTGAGTAACGCCACACCCGGACAAAAATTCACGGTACCCACCGTGGTGGATGGTGAATTGTTTCAATTGCAAATTAAGTTTTTAGGCAAAGAAATCATCACCAGCGCCTGGGGGAAAATTCGTTGTTTGAAGTTTGTGCCGGTATTGCAAAAGGGACGAATTTTTAAACACGAAGAAGACATGTTGGTGTGGCTCAGCGACGATGTGAATCACATACCCATTCGCGCGAAAGCCAATATCTTGTTCGGCTCCATCAAACTCGATTTAAGCGATTACAAAGGCATTATGCAGCCGTTACAATTTATGAGGTAGTTATTGTGAACGCAATATGCGGTAGCCAATATGGCAATGCAAACATTGTTTTTTTACACAATAGTCTTGGCGGAGTTGTAACAATGCTTGGCTATCGGCTGCCGAGCGTAAAGGGACTCGGTAATCTTTCCACAACCGAATAATACGATTGTCTTCGGGCGGTAACTGATGCATCCAATGAAGCGCCTTTTCACCTTGTTCTTCACAGCCCATACATTGGCCATAGGTAAATAAAAAGGGCACTACCACATTGATAATCAGGCTATGTAAAAAATGATCGCCCGTCGATTTTTTTTCAGGCACCGAGCGCTCGCCAAAGCGATAGTGTTGGGTCCAATAATCTGAAACATGACTTTGAAAATAATGCATCACATCGGGTAAATGTTGTAGTTCGAGTAGGGGGGTGAAACCCTCGGGGTGGGCGTGTAACCAATGAGCCCATTCGGCTAAACGCAAGGTGGGGAAGCCGGCAGGCCGCATCCGTAAAAATTTCCACCGATGCGCCTCAATACCTTCTAATTGATGCATGGTTTTTAAATGGCGGTATTCGGTTTGCAGTAATCGTGGGTATTCTTCTTCGTTTACTTGTTCTAAAAAACCGGCTTGTCCAAATGCCAAGGCTTCCAGTTGTATCAAATAGGTTCGATGCCGTTGAATAATGTTACGGGGTGTTAACATGGCAATGGCTTCAAAAGGATCTTGGTTGGTACTCAAGCCAAAGCCACGTGCCAAGGCCACATGAAATACATCGTGCCAATCGTTCTTGAATCGATCGCGATAATGGCGCATCTGTTCTCCTTTTTGTTCTAATCGTTCAGCCAACATCCGATCGTATTGTTGTTGCCATTGCATCGGCTTAATAGTATGAATGAGTCCACTACATGGAATTAAACCACTATGGTGCATTAAGCCTTCGTAGCGTTTCAATAAATCGGGTTGAATATGATGGCGTAGTTCTAGTAAGGCACAATTAGGTTGTTGGTGCAGGGCATCGTGCCTATAAACCACATGTAAAATTAAATGGTCGTAGGCCCTATCGAGGGCGTGTTTATGCCGATGCCAATCGCTGCTACGCACATGCAATTCAACATGCCCCACCCATAGGGTTTTGTCGATACGAATTTTAGCATTTAAGAAATCAGGTCCCGATTGTGTATTCAACATGCCGGGAAACTCCACTTGAAGCAATTCCCCGTGTTGGGTTAACAAGGGGCGATGCGGGTCGAATAGGCGATGTTGCCAAATGAATTGGAATAAAGCTTCGGTCATAAAATAGATTATGCCCGAAAATACTATCCGCTTCTATAAATAATGTGTTTATAAACGTTTATAGTCGTTTCAACAGTTGAACCTTTCCGGCATCGTAGTGCAATGCTTTGAGGGGAGGAACATCCAATAGCAAGGGACCATCCATATCTACATAATCGAGCAAAGGTAAAAATTGAGCAATGGCTACACTGCCAATTTCAGTTTCATTCATACAGCCCATCATAACCAATAAGTTACGCGATCGGGCATCGTCTATCATCCTGCGCGCCGGTGTAATGCCGCCACATTTGGTGAGTTTGATATTGATGCCATGAAACCCTTCGGCACAGCGAGCCACATCGTGTTCTTGCACACAGGCCTCATCGGCAATCAAGGGAATTGTACTCAATGCTTTTAACGCTTTCATACCATCCCAATTGTCTTTGGCTAAGGGTTGTTCAATGAGTTCGATATTTAATGCTTGTAGCTCAGGCAACAAGGCCACAGCATCGTCGAATGTCCAGGCCGCATTGGCATCGATGCGCAATACGGCATCCGTTTCAGCCCGCAATTGCCGTAAGGTATCTACATCGCTTCGCGAAGCCACTTTTACTTTATAAATGGGCCAAGGAAATGCCTTCATTTTTTGAAGAACCACCTCAGGGGTATCCATCCCTAGGGTATAATCGGTTAGGGGGCCGGTATCGTTGTTGCTTAAGTGCCATATCTCTCGAATGCTCTTTCGTTGTGCCATCGCATATAAATTCCAATACGCTATGTCGAGGGCACATTGCAAAAAGGTTTGGTTCGGAAATAAATGGTGACAAAAATGCCAAAACCGGTCGGGTTCGGTAATGGCATACCGACTCAAAACAGGCATGCTTTTTTCTAAAGAAGCAATCATGCTATCTACGGTTTCGGGGTAATAATGAATGGCAGGAGCTTCCCCCATGCCCGAAAAGGGCCCCGATTTTAATAGCAACAACAAGGCCGGCTGGTGGGTTTTTAATCCATGGGCCGTTGTAAACGGTTGCTTAAACGGGGTATCTTGTTTTTTATATTGAACCGATAGCATAAACACGAATATAGGAGATAGATTTTATTGCGCCGTAACCTAGCTAAAAAGCCAAAGCGAACGCGCCATAGGATACCTTTTTACAATACCTTTGCGCCAAGTAAAA
>JBIKQE010000253.1:0-3297 GCA_044349815.1 Chitinophagaceae bacterium
ACACACAATTATTGCCGTTTTTCCTGTTTTCTGTTCCCTCTTTCTGTTCACTCATTGGGCGTGCCCCTCAAGGGGTTCTCCCTCAATTTAACGCCCTCATTCCAACACTCCCTTTCGGGTCGGGCTTTCGCCTGTAGCCGCCCTCCGCACTATCCGCCTGTGGCGGGTGCTTCGGTCGGGCTGCCGGCTCAATCCCTCACGCAATGAAATTCATTCTCATTCCGTTTCCGCTTCTGTTTCTAATCCCCTGTTTCTAAAAAATTCATTCTCTTTCTCCAACTCATTCTCATTCTGTTCCCAATCCCCTGTTTCTAAAAATTCATTCTCTTTCTCCAACTCATTCTCATTCTGTTCCTAATCCCCTGTTTCTAAAAAATTCATTCTCTTTCTCCTACTCATTCTCATTCTATTCCCAATACCTTGTTTCTAAAAATTCATTCACTTTCTCCAACTCATTCTCATTCTGTTCCCAATCCCCTGTTTCTTAAAAATTCATTCTCTTTCTCCTACTCTTTCTCATTCTGTTCCCAATCCCCTGTTTCTAAAAATTCATTCTCTTTCTCCAACTCATTCTCATTCTGTTCCCAATCCCCTGTTTCTAAAAAATTCATTCTCTTTCTCCTACTCTTTCTCATTCTGTCCCCCCCCCCCACCTTTATTTCTTCGCTCAATAAAGTTCCCGACCCTGAAGAATAGCCGCGATTGCAGCGGAAATGGCGCGTTCCGCAGGACAAGCCATTGCAGCGTAAAGCGCGACGAATGCCGATAGAAGCGATGCTGATGCGCTTCAAATAAAAGATGTTGAAAAGAAAATGCGATTAGTACAAACGGCACTTCTCGTCCATCGTAATATCAAACTGCGTTACGGTGGTTGAATTGGCTTCGCACAATGCAGCGGCCTGGTCCTTTTTATCGCGAATCATAAACTCTACAGTTTGCGAATCGGGTATACCCGGCGGATTGCCTGTGTATTTTATTACGCATTGGCATCTGTACTCTTGAGTACACGACGCGAAAAACAAACCAAGCGCAATAAAAAGAAGAAATGATTTTTTCATAAAATCGAATAGAATTCAAATATAACAAAGATTTTAAATTGAAATAGAAAAGCGAGGGGTATTTTTACTTTTTACATGCAAACGCTAACACAACCCTTCGAAAACCTCGAATTTTTAGCCCGCCAAGTGGTGGAAGGCTTTATTGTTGGTCTGCATAAAAGTCCCTTCCATGGTTTTTCGGTCGAATTCGCCGAATACCGCCTCTACAACCGAGGCGATAATTTAAAACACATCGATTGGAAAGTGTTCGGCCGAACCGATAAATTGTTTACTAAAAAATACGAAGAAGAAACCAATCTTCGCTGTCAATTGGTGGTGGATGTGTCTTCATCAATGTTATACCCGCAAACAGCACAACACGAAAATAAATTACAATTTTCTTTGTTGTCGGCAGCCGCTATTTTAAGTATTCTGAAAAAACAACTCGATGCCGGAGGAATTACCTTTTTCGATAACGATGTGCTTGACCATACCCCTTGTAAATCGAACCCCGTTCACTACCGCCATCTGTACACCTTACTCGAGAACAAAATTAAATACCAAGCGCAACAACGTACAACGGGTACTGCCAAGGTGTTACATCAACTCGCCGAACAACTCCACAAACGATCGCTGGTTGTAATTTTCAGCGATATGCTCGATACCTTGGGCGACCTCAATGCTATGCTCGATGCGCTTCAGCACCTCCGCCACAACAAACACGAAGTGGTTCTTTTCTTGGTGCAAGACAAACAAAGCGAGGTTGAATTTGAATTCCCGAATCGCCCCTACGAATTCACCGATTTGGAAAGTGGCGAAAAAATAAAATTAAACAGCACCGATATCCAAACTACCTACCGCGAACAAATGCGCGCCTACCGCGAAAAGCTTACGCTCCATTGCGGACAATTTGGTATCGATTGGGTGGATGCCGATATTCGGGCCGGCTACGATCAAATTTTAAAAGCGTATTTGTTGAAGCGCAATAAAATGATGTAAATCGCACGGCGTTTTTCCTTGATGCCGATTATCTTTAGCCAATGAAAAAAGGGACATGGATGGCATTGTTTTTAGCAAGCAGCCGCTCAACATACGCCAACGGGTTCGACCAACAAATCAACGATGCGGTGAAAAATTATACCGCCTGGTTTGTTGATTTGATATTTTACACGGTGCCCTTGGGGCCCGGTATTCAAGTGCCGTGGGTTTTGCTGGTATTGTTTGCAGGGGCAGTGTATTTCACCGTGCATTTTCGTTTTATCAATTTCAGGCATTTTAAAACGGCCATTCGTGTAGTGATGGGGCGATACGATGACCTTGAAAAAAATCATGCTGTAACGGCGTCCGATACCGTGCATCGTACAGCCGACGGCGATATTCCCGACACCCTTCGTGTGGAAGGCCACACTGGCGAAGTATCTCATTTTCAAGCCCTCACCGCAGCCTTGTCGGGCACTGTTGGCTTAGGTAACATTGCCGGCGTGGCAGTAGCCATTGGCTTGGGCGGTCCGGGCGCTACGTTTTGGATGATCCTCTCCGGACTTTTGGGGATGTCGTCGAAAATGGTAGAATGCACCTTGGGTGTGGCTTTCCGCGATATCAACGCCGAAGGAAAAGTATTTGGAGGCCCCATGTATTATTTACGAAAAGGCTTTGCATTAAAACAGTGGCCCATGGCCGGTAAAATATTGTCTGTAGCCTTTGCTATATTATGTGTGGGTGGCACCTTAGGTGCGGGCAATATGTTCCAAGCCAATCAGTCGTACAAAATAATGGAAATGATTAGCGGTGGTTCCTTGGCGGGTTTAGGCTGGGCCTTCGGACTCGTATTAGCCGTGTTAGTGGGTATTGTTATTTTAGGAGGCATCCAATCTATTGCTCGTGTTACCGATAAATTAGTGCCGCTCATGGTGGGTATTTATATCCTTGCGGGGCTCTTCATTTTAGGTTCACATTACCAACAAATACCAGAAGCATTTATGCAAATTATTAATGGTGCATTTAGCCCCGAAGGTATTCAAGGTGGCTTTTGGGGCGTACTGATTCAAGGCTTCAAACGGGCATCTTTCTCCAACGAAGCAGGTATCGGTTCCGCCTCCATTGCGCACTCAGCCGTTAAAACAGCCTACCCCGGCAGCGAAGGCTTAGTTTCCTTGCTAGAGCCCTTTGTAGATACCGTTGTTGTATGTACCATGACCGCCCTCGTAATTGTAATTTGCAATACCAATGGCGAATTAATGACCTACGGTCAACCCGTGGC
>JBIKQE010000254.1:0-3296 GCA_044349815.1 Chitinophagaceae bacterium
GCCTCGGGCGGCCACAAGGGCACGCCCCTACAAAACCGTTCCCTGACACTGTTTCTGTACCTGAATAGCAACACGTTGGCGAATGCAATTCGCCCCTACAGCCCAATAATTAAATAACTAATAATCATTCCGTCATTCAATGCTGTAATCTTGTTATCGTGCCACGAGCCTATTCAAATAAAACGTCCCAAACGGCACCAACGATAACACAAACGCTTTCACCGCACTCAAGATGCTCATTTTTTTCTGCACCACCAACCACGCAATCATAAATATAAAAGCTACAAACAAGATGCCATGCAAACTCCCCACCATCCGAACCGCTTGCGGTAAATCGAAAAAATATTTCAAAGGCATAGCAACACCCAACAACACCAAATAACTGATGCCTTCCGCATGGCCTACTTGTAAAAATCGTTGAATATCCTTATCAGGCGTCATGGTTTATTCGGCCCATTTATGTTCGCGATACCAAAACTCAATCTTCTCTTTGTTGTATAAACGATACTTCAAGGTTAAGTATACGCCAGTGGCCTTGTTCACCGTACTCGCCCGATTCGAAGAAGCCGTATACGGACCACGGTATTTTACATCCAACTGATAAGGCAAAAACGGTGTGGTTGTAGGCGGATTCCCATCGATGGTTACTTTATTCGCTATCTTATTTTCAATATCATTTTGACCTAAATCCATGCGAACAAAAAAGCCAAAAACAATTTTGCGACTAAACAAAAAGTTCAACCCCATAGTTCCGAAAATCGCCATATCGGTTTTGTTATACAACGGATCGGCCAAGGTGCCCGATTTCCAATAGGTATCTTTTTGTTGCACCAATTGATCTTGTACATCTAAAATATACCGCGAATTATCGTAACGAATCAATTCATAACGCTCTTGGTACTTGGTTAAAAAACCATAATTCGCACCAATAGTCCCTTCAAACGATACTAAACGACGTGGGTTAGAACCGAAGTGTAACGATAAACCCGGACGAATATAATGCAAGCGCGAATAGGCATAATAACTCGTGCTGTCGGCATACTCGCCGTAATAATTTTGCCCCATCCACGTAGAAGCCACCTGGGCCGATATGCCAATAGGCAAGCGCTTGAATAAAGTAAAATGGTATCCGGCACTTACGCCCACCGAGGGTTTGAAGGTCGGTAACAGGTCGCCAAAGGCTTCATCTTTACTATTCGATAAAACGGTGTTGTTGATACCGGTAAACAATCCGAAACGGGCTTCGTTTTGTGCTTCTACTTGGCTTGCAGCTACCAATAAACTAATAATTAATACAATTTTTTTCATGCGCTGAAAACGATTAAAACCCAAAAGGATTATTGCTGTGTGTATTTACGAAGTGAAATAAATCCACCCACTGAAAAATTCTTACTCGACGGACGATTTACACCGAATCCATTGGCAAAATCGGCGGCAGTGGCCGGAACATATTTGGCATATAAGTTCTTCCAAGGATTAAAATCCGTTTCGGGACCATCCGCAATTAGTTTAAATTTCTTGGCCCGTTTGTCTTCAGCATCCACAATGCCATAATCGGCCCGTACACTAAAGGCTAATACCGTGCGCTTCCACAAACGAAACTCAAACCCTATACCGGTAACAAATCCTACATCGATGGTGGAATAAATACCGCTGTTTATGAATCCTTTAAACCCGGGAACCTCTATGTTAGTCCCACTAACATCATAATAAGGATCACCACCGTATGTTGCCTCATCGGTGTAGCTACTCAACAACGCCACATAAGGTCCAAAATAGGTATTTAAACGAAGGCGTCTGTTGGGTTTGAACCGATTAAACGATTTGAAATGAAACAACAAAGGCAACTTGGCATAACCCAAGCTTGTTTTTCCCGTGAATTCACGCAAGGCTGTTGAGTCGTATCCTTTGTACGACGCCCCACCATTCCACAACAAGGCCTGTCCACCAAAGCCAACCGTTTTCTGAAACCAATAAATGGCTTCAACCCCCGCGGCATAGCTGAAATTCATCATTTGCGGTTCCAATCGGTAACAAGTTTTGGCATTCTGATCGTCGCGGTTCGGCATCATAGCCGTAAAACCGCCACCGGTTAAGCCCCATTGCAATCCTAATAAGGGCACATCGTCTACGCCCGTGGGCGAGTAATCAAATTGCGCATGGGCCTGTCCAAAAATAAACAAGGCCATTACAGCCATAAGCAGTTTTTTCATCGAGCATGTTTTCGTCTTCACAAATATATAAAAATTGCTCAAAACTCGCTGTTTTCTTTGAAAACTTCATAAATCGCAGGGAATAAATACTTCATCTTGGTGTTGGTATGCTCACAAACCACGCGGGTTCGTTTCTTCTCAAGCACTCTGTAACTGTCGCCTTTCGGAGTTTTAAAACAATCGCCTACCCCTAAATCGCCCACCAACAGGTTGTTATCTGCCACCCCTAAATCGGTATCGTACCTGCGCAGGGCTTTGAATAAATTCACATCGCCGCACGAACTCGCCGCCGGATTTTGCGCATACCGCGCCAAAGCTTGCCACACATCGCTCGGAAAAACACCCAAGGGCCCGAACTGATGCAATAAACCCCCAAAGGCATCTTTCCATTCTTTACCATGAGGCAATACACTGCGTCCAAACCGAATATGGGTTTCCAAATGCGCAATTTCGTGCAACAGGGTAACTAAAAAATGATACGAATTTAAATTGCCATTGACGGTAATGGTGTGGGGTTTTTCCTTATGCGCCGGACTGTAATCGCCATACTTGGTTTTTCGTTCGCGCCGTATTTTTAAATGAATACCATGCCGATGTAAATAATCGAGTATGGGAGCCACGGCCTCTTTCGGAATAAATTCCGCCAACACCCCTAATTCAACTTCTTTAGCCATGCTGCATTCATTAGTTCGACGAATGCAACAATTCATACAAAGGCACCAGCTGTTTCATCAAGGCCGGCATGTCGCGAAGTGCCAACATATTCGCCCCATCGCTCATCGCTTTACTCGGGTCGGGATGCGTTTCAATAAATAATCCATGGGCACCCGCCGCCAAGGCACAGCGTGCCATCATGCCCACATACTCGGGTTGTCCGCCGGTAACTCCGGCTTTCTGATTGGGTTGTTGCAAGGCATGCGTGCAATCCATCACCGTAGGATATCCTGTGGCGCCCATCACCGGAATACTTCTAAAATCCACCACCAAATCTTGATACCCAAAGGTGGTACCGCGTTCGGTCAACATGATATGTTCATTGCCTGTGCTCCGCACTTTCTCCGCCGCAAACCGCATTTGGTCGGG
>JBIKQE010000255.1:0-3287 GCA_044349815.1 Chitinophagaceae bacterium
CCTACATATTTTTCAATAAATACGCTGTCGTCTTTGAACGAATTGAGGGCTTCGCTTTTAGCAAGATTCAATTGTTCTTCGAGGTCTTCCATGCGTTCAACCACACGCATCCCTTTTCCGCCACCGCCGGCGCTGGCTTTGATTAGCAAGGGGAATCCAGTTCTTTGAGCAATTTCGCGGGCTTCGTTGATATCTTGAATCGGACTATCGGTGCCGGGCACCATGGGTACATTGAATTTTTTAGCCGATTGTTTAGCGGCTATTTTACTTCCCATCGCATTAATCGAATTGGCCGAGGGGCCAATAAATATGAGTCCGGCCGCAGTGCAGGCAGCACTGAATGAGGCGTTCTCGCTCAAGAAACCGTAACCGGGGTGGATAGCATCGGCACCACAGGCGTTGGCTGTTTCTATAATTTTATCGGCCAACAAATACGATTGTGCTGAAGGAGCCGGACCAATGCAATAGCTTTCGTCGGCAAACTGTACAAAGGGCATGTGCGCATCAGCTTCGCTGTATACGGCTACGGTTTGGATGCCCATTTCGCGGGCAGTGCGCATTACACGTAAGGCAATTTCGCCCCGATTGGCTACCAGAATTTTCTTCATGAGGGTTTATTTGATATAACCTAATATTTTGAGCATGCTTTGGTACGTTTGTTCTTTCGCATAAAGCCAGTCGACGAGCTTGCCGTTTTTATCGTATTCAATCACCACATGTTTAGGCGAAGGAATCATACAATGTTTGATACCGCCATATCCTGCCAATTGGTCTTGATAGGCACCCGTGTGGAAGAATCCTATGAACAAAGGTTCTTTGGCACGGTCGGCATCATCTTTGCTCATTTTAACGGTGGCCGGTGTTTTACTTTTAGGTAAGAACACCGCATTGATATGTTCTTCAGACGTATAAAAATCGTGACTATCGCAGGTGAGTCCACCAAGGTGCACTTCCTGGTATTCTTCATCCCATTTGTTGACGGGTAGCATTAAGAACTTCTCGCCAATACCCCACGTATCGGGTAAGGTGGTAATGAAGGAGCTGTCAATCATATACCAAATTTCACGGTCGTTCTGCATCTTCTCGTCGAGCACGGAATAGATAACGGCACCGGATTCGCCAACGGTAAACGAACCAAATTCGGTATAAATATTGGGGACGTCTACTTTGTTTTTCTTACATACTTTTTTGATGGTCGATAAGATTTCGTTGACCATGTAGTTGTAATCGAAATCGAAGGCGAGCGAATGTTTGATGGGGAAGCCACCGCCAATATTGAGACTATCTAATTCGGGGGCAATTTTTTTGAGTTGGCAATAGAGGTTGAGTACTTTATTCAATTCGCTCCAATAATAAATATCGTCTTTGATACCCTTGTTCATAAAGAAATGGAGCATCTTGAGTTGAAAACGATCGTTGCCTTTGAGCTTATCGACGTAAAACTCGAGCACATCGCGGTTGCGAATGCCTAAACGGGATGTATAAAAATCGAAGGAAGGTTCTTCTTCCGATGCAATACGAATACCAATTTTAACGGGGGCTTTTGTGCGAATCGATTTTTTATAGTCTTCGAATTCGTTGATATTATCGAGTACCGGAATTACATTGGTAAAGCCCGAATTGATGAGTTGGGCAATATTCTTGGTATACGCTTTGGTTTTGAAGCCATTGCAAATAACAAAGGTTTCTTTGCTAATTTTTTTGCGCTGATAGAGGTTGCGAATAATTTCGATATCGTAGGCAAAGGAAGTTTCCAAATGCACATTGTGCTTGATGGTTTCTTCCACAATGAAGGAGAAGTGCGAACTTTTGGTGCAATAGCAATAAAAGTACTGCCCATCGTACCGTTGCTTTTTAATGGCATCGTTGAACATTTTCTTCGCCTTATTAATTTGCATACCAATTTTAGGGAGAAAGGTCAACTTCATGGGTGTCCCATACTTGTCGATTAATTTTTTCAAATCAACCCCGTTGAATTGAAGATAATTTTCTTTTACAACGAATCCATCTTGCGGGAAGTCGAAGGTCTGGTTCACCAGATCATGATAAGTGTTGCTCATGCGATAACCAATGCGTTAAGTGGCACAAAAATAAGTGCCTTCACGCATTTTAGGTCGATTATTTTTTTAAGTGGGTTTAGAGGTATTGCGTGCTCGCCGGACCGCAACAAAAAAGCAAGTCTAGGAGGCTTAAATTAGGCGTAAACGCAAGCCGATCGGCAAAGGGTTGGATATAGGGTTTTGTGGCAACTTGGCTATCTAGGGTGTCCGTTTCGAATTGCGCCGTAGCCACGGCTTCATACAATACCTGATGCTTGGGTGTAATTCGAAGGGCTTTTAACGATTGATCTAGGATGAACAAGTTGAGTTGAACCAAGGAAGGGAACGGTTTGGTGAACACCGGTTCGAAAAGACTGTAATAATGATCGAAAAAGGGAGCTCGGCCATAAGCAGAACGAATGGCTTGGCCGTGTTGATGTTGCCAACGCGTATGATACGCAATGTGAATATCGTTTAGGCAACGATGCTGATTACGCCCTCCTTCTAAGGGAACAGATAACACGAGCGGCCCCTGAGCACTGCCAATCACGCAACGATTTTCCATGCTCCGCCGTTGGTAAGAATGATATACAGGCAAAATACATTGGTCGGCATTCCGATAGGCTCGAAACCAATCAATATCCGGAAAGTAGTTGCAAGATTTAACAAGAGGTTTTTGCATGATTGCCTTACTTTTACAACGTGGGCCCAAAAGTACTTCTTTCTACCGCGTTCCTGCTTTTTTTTACGCTTTGTTTGCACGGACAAGGGTTGGATAGTTTGCGGCAGGTAATGGTATCGTACGAAGCCGGGTGGGATGAAGACGGTCAATCGCGGATTTTTAATCAAGTCCACCACCCTTTTTTCGACCAGCAACATCCTGTTATTTATTATTACATTGAATCGGGCGTGGATACCTTGCGGATGCACAGCAAATCGTTTGTTTTTTTAGAAATCAAGAAAAAAAGCAATTTGCAATTCAAGTACAAGCCGGTTTGGTCGAAACGTGTTGAGTTGAGTTCGTTTATTGACGGGCGCTTGATTGATAGTTTAACCTTGGAGCAAGGCCAAATTCCTTCGGGCAATTACGATTTATTGGTGAGTTTGATGAACGATTCAACCCGCGTATTGCATCAATTAAAAACCGATTTTCAAGTATTGAGTCCGTATGTTTACCGCGATGACCGCCCCTCGGCGGTACCTGAGCAAGAAACACCGGCGCATGTAGATATTGAAAAGACATTTGTG
>JBIKQE010000053.1:0-11497 GCA_044349815.1 Chitinophagaceae bacterium
AACAAGGGCTAAACATTATGGTGTACGACGTCCACGCAGTCGACTCCCGAAGGGGTCGCTGCGGTTGATATTGTTTACTCCTCATTTCCGCAGCGTGCCTTGCAGGACACGACTGCGGGGACCACATAACATTATGCTGTACCACGTCCACGCAGTCGACTCCCGAAGGGGTCGCTGCGGTTGATATTGTTTACTCCTCATTTCCGCAGCGTGCCTTGCAGGACACGACTGCGGGGACCACATAACATCATGCTGTACAACGTCCACGCAGTCGACTCCCGAAGGGGTCGCTGCGGTTGCTATTGTTTACTCCTCATTTCCGCAGCGTGACTTGCAGGACACAGCAGCGTAGACCACATAACATCATGCTGTACAACGTCCACGCAGTCGACTCCCGAAGGGGTCGCTGCGGTTGATATTGATTGCATTTCATTGCCGCAGCGTGCCTTGCAGGACACGACTGCGGGGACCACATAACATTATGCTGTACCACGTCCACGCAGTCGACTCCCGAAGGGGTCGCTGCGGTTGATATTGTTTACTCCTCATTTCCGCAGCGTGCCTTGCAGGACACAGCTACGGGGACCACATAACATTATGGTGTACGACGTCCACGCAGATGACTCCCGAAGGGGTCGCTGCGGTTGATATTGTTTACTCCTCATTTCCGCAGCGTGCCTTGCAGGACACGACTGCGGGGACCACTTTAATTGGTTCAGAACACAACTGCGTAGCCCCCTGATGAATAAAGTTCCGGACGATGAAGAATAGCCCCGGCTGGAGCGAGCTACCTTGTAGCGCGAAAGACGGGAAGGGTGCTCAATAAAGCGATGCTGTTGCGCTTCAACTAATTACCCAGTCTGTGCATAACTATATGCTATAATAAAAATCTTACGTGTAACTTTGACCTCGCAAAAAGGTGTCTGCCCCGCGGCAGATGAAAAGGGAATACGGTGAAAATCCGTAACACTACCCGGTGCTGTAAGTTCCTTAGGCGTTTCCAATGGCCACTGTTCTTGTAACGGGAAGGCGGAAACGGTCGGAGCGAGTCAGAAGACCTGCCTCTTGCACAACCCACGCTCCCTTCGGGAATAAAGGGCGCGGTAAGCAGGAATATGCTTTTCCTGTTTATTTTAATCTATTCCCGTTTATTGATTAAATCGCATGAAAAAAATTTTCAGCCTTTTTGTTGTAATCGGGTTCGCGGTGAATGCCTCCGCACAGTACCTGGTGAATTTTGAAACCCTTAACCTGCCCGGTGCCAATACCTATTGGCGCGGACAAAACGCGGTGCCGACCGATTCCTTCTTTTTAGCCGGAACGCCCTTTTCGGCCAAATTCCCCAATTCGTGGGATACCACCTGGGGCGGTATTTGGAGCGGTTGGGGCTTCTCGAATAAAAACGACACCTCCTCCATCGATTATTTCAGCAACGAATTAGCGTCCATTGCCGGGGGCGCTTTCAACGATACGGCCGGAAAATATGCCGTGGCCTACCAAAGTTGGAACCCGGTGATGAACAGTATCAAATTGCCGTCTCAGATGTTGGCGGGCTCGTGCCGCATCACCAACACCACCATTGCCTACCGCTCCATGCAAAACGGCGATGGCTTTGCCAAGAAATTTGGTGGTGCTTCGGGGAATGATCCGGATTATTTTAAAATTCGTTTTTCCGGCTGGTGGCAAGGAAGCCCCTCTTTTGGTTCGCCGGTTGACTTCTACTTGGCCGATTTCCGCGATACGAACAATGCCAACGATTATATCATCAAGCAATGGACGTATTGCGATTTAATGCCATTGGGTATGGTGGACAGTATCTCGTACACCTTGTTTTCGTCGGATACCTCGGCGTTTGGGATTAATACCCCCACCTATTTTTGTTTAGACCAATTGGCCTTGGTTTTTAGTGGGGTGGCGGACATTCCTACGGATTTACTCCAAGTTTACCCTGTACCGATGAACAAGGAACTTTGCTTGAACAATCCACAATCGGAATCGATGCCAATTGTAGTGCGCGATATGCAAGGCCGAATGATTTACCAAGGTATGTTGACTTCGGGGAAAAATACCCTGGATGTGTCGAGTTGGGCGCATGGTGCTTATCTGCTTCACGTTGAACACCAAGGAACACGTTACGGAAAACAATTGCTGAAATAAATGCGGGTACTTCTTCTCCTTGCTTGTTTATTGATTGGTGGTACGTACCACCTGTTGGCGCAATTTGCGCCGCAAGCCGGACAAGCCGGGAGTACCGCTATTTATAAAGACAGCTCGATTATTTTAGCCTGGGGCGATTCGTGTTTTATAGAACGAGGTTGGATGAACATCGCCGATACCTTATTGGGGAAGGTGAATTCGGGTTTAGACAGCTTCGCTTTGTTCGCCGCCGACGCGCAACCGGTGAGTCTCGGCGATGGGGGCACCGCCACCTATTACCTCGCCCAACCCTTGTTCGATGGCCCGGGTGCCGACTTTGCCGTATTTGAAAACGGTTTCCTTAATCCACAAGATTCCAATGAAGCGTATTTGGAATTAGCCTTTGTAGAAATTAGTTCCGATGGTATTCATTATCAACGTTTTCAATCTACTTGCTTAAACAATACATTGAATCAACTACCGGGTACGGGGGTGTATTCGGATGCCCGCTTAATCCACAATTTGGCGGGAAAATACATTGCCCGTTGGGGCGTTCCCTTCGATATTGCTGAACTAAAAGACTCGGCGTTTATCAATCCCAATGCCATTCGGTATGTGCGTATTCGCGATGTGGTGGGCAGTATCGATTCGAATTATGCTTGCGTTGATGGCGGGCAACGCATCATCAACGACCCCTACCCAACCGATTTCCCTACCGGCGGTTTCGATTTGGATGCCTTGGGATTGATTCATGTGCAGTTCCCCAGTTCGGTTTCCTCGGCTTCTTTGTCCGGGGAATGGGCATTATACCCCAACCCTTGCCTTAACAAACTCCAATTGCCCGCATCGCAAACTTGGGTAAGCGCCGAGATCTTTGATGTTTTTGGCCGCCAGTTGGCGCGTTGGTTTAGCGACTCGCTCCACGAAATGGACCTCAGCGAATACCCGGCGGGCGTTTATGCGGTAAGGCTTGTCAATAATCAACACCACATTTTCACCACCCGAATACTGAAACAATAATGTGGCGCAATACCCTTAATACACTTCGATGGTCGAGGCCCTTCACCGCTTTATATAATGCGTTATTATTATTGATTGTCAATAGTTTGGCTTCTTGTATTAAAGACAAGCCCAATCCCCCGAACAATGGCATTCCACCCCAAAAAGGAACCAAAGTGTATGTATTGAACGAAGGGGCGATGGGGATGAACAACAGCGGATTATCGTGGTTGAATGCCGACAGCGGACAGATTAACAACCAGGTATTTGAGCAAGCCAATGGATTTGGATTGGGCGATGTAGCACAAGATTTTGAATATCATGCCGGGCGGTTTTATGTGGTTTTGAATAATTCGGGGTTTGTCCGCATCCTCGATACCGCCAACCTGCAAGAACGAGGCCGTATTTCGGGTGTTTCTTTCCCTCGTCGCTTTTTAGGGCTAAGTACCGGCAAAGCCTATGTGAGTCATTTATACCGTTCCTATGTTTCGGTGCTTGACCTAAACACCCAACAAGTGAGTAAAACCATTCCAACGCCCTACCCCAATACCGAAGACATGGTGCGTTACCAAAACTATGTTTATGTATCGAATTGGGATACGGCCTCGCCTTATTTGTATAAGATAGATACCCAAACTGACAGTCTAATTGCCCAGATTGACCTCAAGGTGCGGGCACCACACAGCATGGTATTGGTACAAAACAAGTTGTGGGTATTGGCGGGCAATCCGTATAAAGGAAAGTCGTCGTATTTGGTTTGTTTGGATGCCACCGCCGATACGGTCATTAAAACCTTGGCCTTCCCGCCCCAAGCCGACCCGATTCGCTTAAAAACGAATTCCGCCGGTGATACCTTGTATTTTTTAATGGTGAATTACAATGGCGGGGGAAGTTTGAACGGGTTATACCGTATGGCTACATCGGCGCAACAAATACCCGGACAAGCCTGGTTGGCAGCTCCAACGGGTAGTTATTATTGGGCGTATGGCATTCACCCCGGCGATGGCCGTATTTTTTTAAGCGACCCCAAAGGGTTTACACAACAAAGTACCCTCGATATTCGTTCACCGCAAGGCGATTTACTGCAACGTGTTCGGGGCGGTATTGGGGCCAATTTATTTTATTTTACCCCTTAAGCATGGTTCGATTCGTTGCATTATTGGTTTTATTGGGAGTGGTATTCAGCGCTCAGGGGCAAGTAAAAACCGACACCTTATCGTCGGTAACCATTTCGGCCCAACGGCAAGTATTGCCTGTTCGGGGAACGCAAACGATATCGGGCGAGATATTAAACCGGTATACCCAAAAAAGCTTGCAACAAGTATTAGACCAACACAGCAATGTGTTTATTAAGAATTATGGGGTGAGCAATATGAGCACCATCAGCATACGAGGCAGTTCGGCGGCACAAACAGCAGTGTTATGGCAGGGTATCAATATCAACAATGCCATGACGGGACTCAGCGATTTCTCGTTAATGCCGGTGAGTTTGTTCAATACCGTCGATGTAGCCTATGGGAGCAGACCAAACAATCCCGGCATTAGTGGCGCTATTATATTGGAAACCAAACGCCCCGAATGGTACCGACAGAAAACAAAATGGCAAGCCGGGGCCGGTTGGGAAAGTTTACAAAATGGCAGTTTTAGTATAGGGCATACCAAAAGTTGGGCCAATTTTTACAACCAATTTCGGGTGGTGCATACCCAAGGACAAAATCGGTATGCGTTTGAGAACTCCTATATACCGGGGCGTGACACCTTGGAACACAGTGCTATGCGGAGTACCCATGTACTGAATAATTTCTTTTTCGTTGCAGGGCGGCACGAAGTAGCATGGCATACCTGGTGGCAAATGACTCGCCGCGAAATACCACCAACGGCGTTTGAAGAACAGAGTGATGCTGCTGAAACCATCCGTTCGTTTCGGAATGTATTTACTTACCAATACAAAGCCCCCTTCAATACTACCTATCGGGGGAAGATGGGCTTTATTTACGACGATTACCTCTATACCTATCCCCTGCTTTGCGACCCCATGCCGGCGCAATCGTGGCAAGTACCTGTTGAGTTAAGTATAGAAAAAGTAAGCGGCGCGCACCGAATGAATGCCCAAGGCACCATGACCTTGCAAGCGATGCAAGTGCCTCAAATCAAACGCCTGAACCGATTGGGAATCAATGGGTCATACCGTTATCAACCCAAAGGACGCCCTTGGGATGTGTTGGCTAAATTCCAATACGAACACGGTTCGTGGTTCAAGGTAAAACCGGCCGCGAGTGTGATGGTGCAGTACACAGTTCCTACCCAATATAATTCGTTAAAGAATATTAGCTTTTATGGCACTGCCTATACCGCTTACCGCTTACCTACCTTAAATGAATTGTTTTATCAACCCGGTGGAAATGTTGATTTGAAACCGGAACAAAGTAGAAATATTGAATGCGGTTTTCAGTACAAAAAGAACAAACTTCGTTGGCAATTCAGTACCGATTGGGCCACCTATTACCGTTGGGTAGATCAGTGGATTGTTTGGTTTGGGAGCAGTATTCTAACCCCACACAATGTGTTGCAAGTGAATAGCCGAGGGGTAGAAGGCCGTGTGGAAGCGCAATGGTATACTCGGAAATTACCTAAACAAGAACCCTCCATTGAATACATCGATGAGGTACAAATTGCCCACGTTGGCAAGGCCAATCTATCTAAAGCACATATTCCCTTGCTAGTACTCGATGCGCATTACGCCTACACCCTTTCCACCACAGCCGCCTCGGCCATCCCCAACGATTATTCGGTGGGCAAGCAATTGCCGTATGTACCGCGGTACCAGGTAAAAATCAATCCGGGGATTCGTTATAAGGCATGGGCCTTGCATTACCAGTTTCAGTACACGGGGTATCGGTTTACCACCACCGATGAGAGTAATTGGTTAACACCCTTTGCGGTATCGGGCATACAAGTAAGAAACCAAATAGCCTTTGGTTCAGGGAAAGGACGCCGTTTAGACTGGCAAATAGGATGCCAAAATCTATTCAACCGAACCTATGAAAGTATGGTGGGACGAATTATGCCGGGGCGACATATAGCCTTACAAGTACAATGGCAGTGGCCTTAGAACTTGCGAACAGCAATTACCTTTTCGGACAAATTCTTAAACCAAGCCCCTTTACTACCATCACTTAAATCGTAATGATAGGCATACGACGCATTGTTTTGCGTGGAAGTCCAAACAGCCGTTTGAGGCAGGAACGTTAACGTAACACGGTTATCGTAAATTCCTTTTACTTCATCGTAACTTGGTAAAAACCAATCGTTATAGCCTCCGTATTGGCAGGTATCTACCATGCGGGCGGCCGTATTCACATCGGCACATTCATTAATTATCTCTTGGGTATTTTGTTGGCCGGCACCTACTTGTTGGCCATTGGCACCGGTCAGCAAGGTGCCGCTACACCCCCATGGTGCGGACCCTAACGACATAGGCACCATAATTAAACCATGCGTTTCGCCGGGCACATACCCTACTTCGGCTTGTTTGAAATGATAAGCTATAATACCCCCTTGATAGGCCACCCCAATGGCTTTTGTTGGATCGGGGTAAAAACAAGAACCATCGTTGTTCTTCGCTTTGTCGTCGTAATTCAGGGCACGGGCATCGGTACAACCCGAACGGCGGCACGACGAAAAACCAACAGCGAGGGCAAGAGCTAAAACAAGAAAACGCATAAAAAAGTTGTTTAATAGTCAAATGTACTCTTTTTGGCTTGATTGTAGAACTATACACAATATAATAGCGTAGAAACTTCGATAAATAAATGGTTTAAATTGGCTGACATTTGAAATATAATGCTATCTTTGCACTCCTTAATTTTATTCACAAACTAAAATAATTTCTATTATTTATGTCAGTCAGAATCCGACTCCAGCGCCATGGCGCTAAAAAACGCCCCTTCTATTACATTGTTGTTGCCAACGCTACTTCGCGTCGTGATGGTAAATTCATTGAAAAATTAGGTACGTACAATCCGTTAACAGTTCCTGCCACCGTACAAATCAACCGCGAGCGCGCGTTAGATTGGTTGCATAAAGGCGCTGAACCTACACACACCGTAAACCGCATTTTGTCGTTCAAAGGCGTGTTGTACATGAAGCACCTTATGCGTGGTGTAAAATTAGGTTTGTTCGATGAGCAAACCGCTATGCAGAAGTTCGAAACATGGAATGCCGAACACGAAACACAGATGTTGGCTAAAATGGATTCGCACAAGAAAGCCAAAGCCGCTTCAAGACAACAACCTATTATTAAGAAAGTAGAAGCGGTAGTGGAAGAAGCACCAGTGGTGGTGGAAGAAGCCCCCGTTAATGAAGCACCTGTGGTTGAAGCACCAGCTGTTGAAGAAGCTCCTGTAGTGGAAGCCCCTGTTGCTGAAACACCGGCTCCTGAAGCACCTGCGGCTGAAGAAACGCCTGCTGCTGAGTAATTCACACACACAAACTAATCAATGGCTGTTCGAAAGAGCAGCCATTTTTTTTGTTTAAAAAACATTCGGTAGGAGGAGAAGAAAAAAGCGATGGTGCCGACGTGTGCGACGCAATTGCGCCGGTGAATGAACCGAACGATGATGACCAAAAATTACATCTCTTGGTTTGGACGCGCCAAACGAAGCAAGTATTTGTGTTGGTAGTAATACAATTTCAGCTGTTCCCACGCGGTGGCATCGGCTTGGAGCTCGGGTTGTGTGAAATAATCAGCCACGGGCCATTTAAGGGTTTCGGCGCGGTCTTTAATTTGTTGTTGCACTGCGTTGATGGCGTCGGCATCTTCCTCGAAACGAGCATCCATCAGCGCTTCGTTGAGGTCCATCATATCGGCTAAAAACGTGGGCGGCAAGTTGAACTTTTCGCCGTCAACGATGTGCCCCTGTTGTTGCAATAGGTATTCGAGCCGGCGCATCGGATCGTCTAAGATTGTTTTCGCACGATTGACATCGGCACTGATTTGCAAGGCGTCCGCACTGGGGTTGGGCCCGAGGCGGTCGGGGTGGTATTGCTGACTCAATTTGTAATAGGCGGTGAGCACCTTCGATTTATCGACGAGGAGGGAAACGGGCAGGGAAAACAAGGCGAAATAGTCCATGATGCTTAGCTTATCTTTGCAAACTTAACGCAAATCGATGAAGATGATTCAACTGGGTATAGTTCGTGAGGGGAAGACGCCGCAAGATAACCGCACACCCTTTTCGCCCAAGCAATGCAAGGCCATACAGCAGGAGTTTCCGAATATAATTTTTACCGTACAGCCCTCGCCTATTCGGTGTTTCAGCGACGATGAATACCGTGCCCAAGGCATTACGGTGCATGAAGACCTTGCGCATTGTTCGGTGTTATTCGGCGTGAAAGAAGCCCTGATTGATACCTTGATTCCGAATAAAACCTACTTCTTTTTTTCGCATACTAAAAAGGCACAACCTTATAACCAAGGCTTAATGCAAGCCTTGATAGCCAAGCACATTCGGATGATTGATTATGAGTGTTTAACGCACGACGATGGACACCGCATTGTGGGCTTTGGCTTTTGGGCCGGTGTGGTGGGCGCGCACAATGGCTTGTTGACGTATGGCAAAAAAACGGGCTTGTTTAATTTGCCCGCCGTGCATACCCTCAAGAATTTTGAAGCCTTGAAAGAATCGTACGAAGGCTTGCACTTACCCGCCATTAAAATTGTGCTGACGGGTTCGGGACGGGTAGCCTCGGGCGCCTTGGATATTTTGCAATACCTCGATATCAAGGAAGTGTCGCCCGAAGATTTTTTAGCGAAGAGCTTCGATTATCCGGTGTTTGTGCATTTAAAAGGCAAGGAATTGTATGCCCGCAAAACCGATAAAGGCTTCGACCGCGATGAGTTTCACGCCCACCCCGACCGCTACGATTGTTTGTTTGCGCCGTATGTACCAGTGAGCGATTTATTGATTAATGGCATTTATTGGGACAAGCACATTCCGCGTTTGTTTGAATTGAACGACATGCGTTCGCCGTCGTTTCACCTACAGGTGATTGCCGATATAACCTGCGACGAACACGGCTCCGTGCCTTGCAATGTGGGCGCGTCTACCATTGCCGATCCGGTGTATGGCTTCGATAAAAACACCTTGCAAAAAACAGAGGCCTTTCTACCCGACACGGTGGATGTGATGGCCGTTGATAATTTACCCAACGAACTCCCGCGCGATGCCTCGGTGTATTTTGGCAGTCACTTGATGAGTTTCATTTTGCCCGCCTTGCTGGAAGGCAATATGGATGCACCCGTTTTGGAGCGCGGCACCATTTGTCGCGAAGGCGGACTGGGCAAGCATTTCGGGTATTTGCAGTCTTATGCGTTTGGGGGGTAACCACTGCTCCCTGACACTGTTCCTTGGCACTGTATTTTGTAGCGCATCTAACCAACTTTCATCATCACCCGTCGCGCTTTACGCCGCTACAAGGTAGCCGGCTACAATCGCGGCTATCGTTCATCGTCCGATTCTTTCTTCAGCAGGGCCTACTTAATCGACTTCAGCCCTTGTTGGTGTTTTCACCAACAAGACTGTAGCCCTTGTTGGTGTTTTCACCAACAAGATTGTAGCCCTTGTTGGTGTTTTCACCAACAAGACTGTAGCCCTTGTTGGTGTTTTCACCAACAAGAAAAACACAGCCAATCAAGTTCCCACCCACAGCCCTTGTTGGTGTTTTCACCAACAAGCAATAATGCTGCTTCCCCGCATCATCGCAAGCACATATATCCATGGTCAGCCCTTGTTGGTGTTTTCACCAACAAGAACTATGAAAAAGGTAATACGATTTCCCTATCGGTCGGTGTCCTCACCGACAGAGTTTGTTCGGTATGCTTGTCGGTTACTAAATGTAAATTATGAAGCATCAATTGTGTAATAAATTATTATAAAGTTTAAATATACGTTTTATAAAAATTTAAATGAAAATAAAATTTTCTATCGGTCGGTGTCATGAGGCTGACCGATGATATAATGGCTCACGGATAAGTATTGGAGAACAAATGCCTTTTAGCCGATTCTCATGACTAATAAAAAATTCTCTGTCAGCCTCAAAACACCAACAAGGGCTATGGTCAATTGCTTGTTGGTGAAAACACCAACAAGGGCTGTGGTCATTTGCTTGTTGGTGAAAACACCAACAAGGGCCGTGCTCGATTGCTTGTTGGTGAAAACACCAACAAGGGCTGTGCTCATTTGCTTGTTGGTGAAAACACCAACAAGGGCCGTGCTTAATTGCTTGTTGGTGAAAAACACCAACAAGGGCTGAAACGAGCCCCAACGGGGCGTCACATCGTTAGCATGTGATTTATTGTTCAATGTCGTGTGAGCTCCATAGGAGCGGCACATTGTTAAAAATAATTTTTGCCTCTACGATGTGTCGCACCTACGGAGCTACTCAATACTCCCCAAAGCAATGATTGTGCTAACGATGTGTCGCTCCTATGGAGCTACTCACTATAGCTAATCAATGCCCTCGAATGTAAGGGCTGTGCTCAATTACTTGTTGGTGAAAAACACCAACCAGGGCTGTGCTCAATTGCTTGTTGGTGAAAACACCAACAAGGGCTGTGCTCAATTACTTGTTGGTGAAAACACCAACAAGGGCTGTGCTCATTTGCTTGTTGGTGAAAACACCAACAAGGGCTGTGATCGATTGCTTGTTGGTGAAAACACCAACAAGGGCTGTGCTCGATTGCTTGTTGGTGAAAACACCAACAAGGGCTACAATCTTGTTGGTGAAAAACACCAACAAGGGCTGTGCTCAATTGCTTGTTGGTGAAAACACCAACAAGGGCTGAAGAATGAATCGGACGATGATAAAATAGCCCCGGCTGTAGCTAGCTACCTTGTAGCGCGAAAGACGGGAAAACCGCTGAGGAAAGTTCGTTGGATGCGCTTCAAAAAAAACTAATCGTCGGCGGGCAACTCACTGCCGTCCATGAATTCATTAAAATTGCGGCGTTGTTGTTTGGTGGGGCGGCCGGTTTTGCTGAGTCGCTTGCCGGTATAGAAACTCGAGGCCACGGGTTTGTGTTCTTGGAGTTCTTCGGCGGGCGTTAAATCGATATAATGCTTGATGGCTTCGGCATACGCCACGCGGTTGCTGATGATGCCTGTAACGCGAATGACCCACTTGCGGGCTTCGGTTTTGATTTCGTATTCGGCATTGAGTTGCACGGCTTTCGAGGCTTTTACGGAATCGCCTTTTAAGCGCACCTTGCCGGCTTCGCAGGCGGCCGATGCTAAACTGCGGGTTTTAAACACGCGAATGGCCCATAAATATTTATCGATACGAACTGATTCCATGCTTAGTT
>JBIKQE010000256.1:0-3245 GCA_044349815.1 Chitinophagaceae bacterium
GCGCCCATAATTTCTTTTTCAAAGGAAGTTTTTAGCAATCCAAATGCTCGAAGCACGAAAAGCAACTGAACCATGGAGTATCCTAAACAAGCCCGTGGGGGCATCCCCGACGGAATTTCAATTATCGGGTATTGGTACTTGCGCGCAAACTGCGCCAAGGCACCCCCGGAGGTAACACATACAATTTGCGCCTTCGCTTTACGTGCCGCCTTTACGGCTTGCAAGGTTTCTTCGGTATTGCCCGAATAAGAACATGCAACGAACAAGGTTTGTGGGTTGGTCCATTTTGGAATGAAATAATCTTTATTGACGATAAATGGAATGGTAAGTTTGTCGCTCACATATTCCTGAACAATCGAAGCGCCAATGCCACTGCCACCTAAGCCGCTAACTAATACCTGCGATGTGGCACTTGGTTTAGTGGCTACGCTGAATTTTTTTCCAATTTGAACCGCCTCACGAAGTTGTTGTGGAAACTGAGCTATTAATGTTTGCATATTCAATAGTAATTTTGTTGCCCGAAAGGCGTTGCAAATGTAGTCCTTTCGCGTTGATTTTTTTATAACCTATCATTTTTAAACCATGAATTCAACACAAGCCCTAGGCCAACTTGGCGAGGAAATTGCTGTTCGTTATTTAGAACAGCAAGGTTATGTGGTGCTGGCACGCAATTGGCGGCACGGGCACCACGAAATTGATATCATTTGCCGTTATGGGCACGATTTGATTTTTGTAGAGGTAAAAACACGACGAACTCGACGATTTGGCTTGCCGGAGGAATCGATTTCCAAAAGCAAAAAAAAGGCCGTTATGTCGGCTGCTGTTGTTTTTATGGCACGGCATCGACATCGCGATATTCGCTTCGATGTAATTGCGGTGTTGATGAATGGGGCTACTCCGGATGTGTTTCACATTCGCGATGCATTCTCCTGATGGCTTATTTAGTTGTATACTTTAACAACGCAAACATAAGGAGCAATTTTCTTCACTTGGGCTGAGCGTCCTAAGCCGCTTAAGGCATTGCTATGCAATTCGAGAGAGGGAGTTTCTTTAGGAACCGATTTGAGTAAGTGCAACAACGATTTCGATTTAACGGCGAACGTAACACCATTGGTTTGCGACTGCTTGCCCGATATCACGGCAATTACATTGCCTTGTTCATCAATTACAGGGGCGCCGCTTACGCCGGGGCCGGAGGGTAACTCTAATTGGTAATGTTGCGAATCGCCTTCAAACCCGGTTAATGAACTCACATAGCCTTCATTATACACCACATCGTTTTTGGGAAAACCCAACGAAAATACACGTTGTGCTACCGACGGCGACGTGGCGCGCAAGGAATAAGGTACTCGGTTGCCAAACGAAAAATTAGTTTCGTTGATTTTCAATATGGCTAAGTCATTTTCAGGATCTGAAGCCAACAACTCGCAAGCATGCCCTTCGTTGTCGGCTGTAAAAACAAATATTTTCGAAAAGCCTTCCACCACATGTAAGTTGGTTACCAAGATGCCTTCGCGGTTCAAGGCAAAGGCGGTACCGGAGTATTTTGACGGATAATTAGGAACAGGAACGGCGCTGATATGATTCTTTTTTACGTTATCTACTTCCTTTTCAATTTGGCGTTGGTCTTTTTTAATGGAATTGATTTCGTTCCGAAGCGTAAGGTATTGAGCACGCTCGTTTTGTTTATAAATAGAACGGGCAACAGTAAACGTTAAAATAGAGGCTACAAAGGCTACCGAGGCGGCCACGGAAGCGGTTTTCCAATAACGGTTTACGTGTAAACTCAATTGATGGAATAAAACCGATGTATTACTACGTGTTTGATGATGCAATCGGTCGAGCGATTCGTGAATAAAGGCGCTTCCTTCTTGGTACGAAAGGGTACTGAGTAGCATTTGAAATTCACTTACGTCGTTTCTGAACGCCGGGTCTTGTGCCATTTTTTGTTCAACAAGCGCTTGCTGTTCACTATCAAGTAAGCCTAAACAATATTGTTCAATCAGTTCGTTTTGGTCGATAGGTGCATTCATAGTTAGTTCGTTTTCTGGTGTTCAGTAAAGAACAACTTACGCAAGCGATTCAGGCATTTATATTTTTGCGTTTTGGCATTGTCGGCGTTTGTATACCCAAATTCGGTGGTTATTACTTGCATCGATTTGTTTTGCAAATAAAACGCTTTGAGTAAACTAGCGCAAGGTTCTCCAATTTCCTGGAAACAGGCCCCTAAACGGGCCACATTTTTTTCCATGGTTTCAAACTGGTCTGAAATATCGGCCAATGGCAAAAATTGCTCAACAGCTTCAAAGGGAACAGATATTGGATTCCTTTTCTTTCCGGTACGTTGTTTTAACCACAGGTGTTTGGCTATGGCTACCACGTAAGTTGAAAAACGGCAGGTGAGCGTAAGCTCGTTGCGGCGTGCTTTTTCGTATACAATGGTCATGGTATCTTGAAAGATATCGTAGGCTTCGTCGGTTGTACCATTCATTTTAAACACCATTTTCTCAACGGTAGGGTAAATGGTTTTATAAATGTAATCGAGGGCATCCGAACGGCCACTTGCCAAAGAGCGTAATAACACGTCATCATCCTGAAACGCTGTCGTGTGTTTGCTCATTAATCCGTTTTTTGAAGTTTGGTAACCCAAAAGTCTAATTTTTTTTCCTATTTACCACATAGAATTTACCCCCTTGTAGAGTTGATATCTTGAATAATATTGAAAATCAGCAATATAAACATATAATTAAAAAATATATTAAAAAAATCATTTTATTTGGGTTACCTCTTGCTCGTTTGGGTATTAATGGCAAACAATTAAATTTTTTTTTATGAAAACATTGGTGAAAATCTCCCTGTTTGCTTTGGCTTTAGGCTTCTTCGCTTCTTGCTCTGAAGCTACTGAAACAGCTACTGATGCTGCTGCTACAACTGAAGCTGCTGCAACTGAAGCTGCTGCAACTGTTGACGCTGCTGCTGCTACAGCTACTGCTGCTGTAGATTCTGCTGCTGCTACTGCTACTGCTGTTGTTGATTCAGCTGCTGCTGCTGTTCAAGCTGCTGCTCCTGCTACAAAGTAATTTGACAGGCAAAAAATTAAAACCGCCCTTTTGGGCGGTTTTTTTTTGAAAAAACTTGTCCAGAATTGAAAAAATACTATCTTTGCGCTCCGTTTACAAACTGCCAACCCTAGGGAAGGTACCCAACTTTAGTTGTTTGCAAACTTTGGCCAATTTAAAAACCAA
>JBIKQE010000257.1:0-3242 GCA_044349815.1 Chitinophagaceae bacterium
TTTACAACCACATTTCGGTCCTAACCGTGTTGGTGATATTCCACATAGTTTAGCCGACATTAGTAAAGCGAGGACCTTATTAGGATACGACCCTGTCGTATCGGTACGCGATGGATTGCACCAAGCATTTGCTTGGTACAAAGAGAATCGCCAGTATTTTTTGTAAATAAAAAAGAGGGCTGGATTGAAGTAGGAGGCTATAGAAGGCTCTTTGTATTCGTTTTTTATCACAGAGGAGTGGAGGTGTTTTCACAGAGTGGGTGCGAAGTACAAGGCTCATTGTATTCGCTTTTTTATCACAGAGGAGTGGAGGTGTTTTCACAGAGTGGGTGCGAAGTACAAGGCTCATTGTATTCGCTTTTTTATCACAGAGGAGTGGAGGTGTTTTCACAGAGGAATATTATGTGAGGGCTGTTCGAGGTGTTCGGCTCCGCCGGCATCTCAAACAACTGCGTGTTACATCATATTGGCGAATGCAATTCGCCCTTACTCTCATTTTATCGCCACCGGCAACGCGAACTGACATCAAAAAACAAAGCTGAAAAAAGGTATTCAGCGCAATTGGCTGCGGGATGCGCAGGGGAAGCTACGCAGGGCGGGAGCAGGTGCGAGAGCGCCTGCGGGAGCGCTGCGGAGCCGAAGCGAAGCGTAGCCCGGAGCAGCCCGATAGTAGCTGAAGAGAGAGAAAAAGCCGACAGCCCCTAAAAGAAAAAAATTACATGCCCGACAAACACAAGCCAACCTGGAAGGGGCGGATGTTTTCGGGACCGGCGCCGGCTTTAAAGAGGTTGCTGATTTGGTAGCTGCCATACACCGAGAAGTTGCCATAACCAAGGCGGAGGGTGGTGGCGTAACGCCATGTTTCGAGGTAACGACGGCCGCTAATTTTATCGATAACCGGTTTGTTGTACAACTCGTATTTGCCTTTGGTATGCGCATTCACCAAGGCGCCAACACGCAAGCCTATAGCGGCTTTGAAACCTTTGTTGCGATTTTCTTTGTTACTAAAATAACGAATTTCGAATGGCGCTTCGAGGTAGGAGGTAGCGAGTTTGTATTTTTTATACGCGGGGTCCGATTCGGGCAATACACGAATTTGTGAACCACTGTCCGACAAGGTTAATACCTGATTGCTAAAATACACATTGCTGTTGCCAATACCCACCCCGGCGGCAAAACTGTAGTTGGATTTTTGAATAGGAAAATCGTAGCAAACATAGGCATTGAAGGCGCGACCTAAACCACCAATTTTTACGCTATCGGGGGCGCCCAGCCAATTTTCGTAACCAACTTGAAGCATCACATAATCGCGCGAGGGGGAGCTGTAATTGGCTTTCGAAACCAATTTTTTACCGGTTTTGGAGGTGCTTGTTTGCGCCGAGGCGGTTTGCGCTATCAAAGCCATTACCGCGAAAAAAGCCAACAATACACGTGAGAAATGCTTCATAATATAAACTTGGAGGGCAAAGATAATTTTTTGGAGGATAAGAAAGCGTTAAAGTACGGTGCCTTATTCGGCGGCTGCCTCAGTATCGTCGGCTTTCGGAATATGCAGATTTTTAAAAACCTCTTCCATTTTGAATACATAATCGAGCGTATCGTCGAGGTAATAATGCAATACCGGAATTTTGCGCACCTGATTTTTTATGCGGGCGGCGAGGAGTTTACGCAGTTCCCAATCGCGGGCCGCAATGGCTTTGAGCATCTTTTCGGGCTCAGGCAACTGAAAAAAACTGATATAGATCCGCGCTTCGAGAAGGTCGGGCGTTACATACACACGCGATATGGAAATCATACCCCCGTCTATAATGTTCAGGCCTTCCCGCTGAAAAACTTCACTCATTTCTTGCTGTATCAGCTGACCAACCTGTTTTTGTCGTTTACTTTCCTCCATTCTGTGCCGTTTGGGCTGTAAATTTACACTTTATTATCCGAATGAAATCCATCAGGGCCTTGCTGCCCTTTCTGCGCGGTAAATGGCCTTGGGTGGGCGTGTACACCTTGAGCAATCTCCTGTCGGTGATTTTCTCAACCGCAACCTTGTATATGATTGGTCCGTTTTTGGGCATGTTGTTTGGGCAAAGCAACTTGCCCGTACAAAAACCCGTGTGGCATTGGAGCAAAGAAGGACTGTCGGATTTTTTTAACTGGCAAATGGCCGAATTTATTCGGGAGCATAACAACGATAAAACGTACGGACTCATTTTGATTTGTGCCGTGGTGGTTGGCACCACGCTGTGCAAAAACCTATTTTTATATATTGCCAAATACACCTTGCACCCTTTACGTAACGATATTGTGCAACAAATTCGGAGCAATTTATACCGCAAATTATTGCACTTGCCCGTGGGCTTTTTTTCGAACGAGCGCAAAGGCGATATGCTGTCGCGCATTACCAACGATGTTACCGCTGTTGAAGTGTCTATTATTTCCCTCATGGAATTGTTGTTCAGCACGCCGGTAACCGTGGTGTTTTACTTTTTGGTGTTGCTGTATATCAGTCCCAAGTTGTTTTTATTTTTATTGGTGTTGTTACCCTTGGCCGGACTCCTCATTGGGCGCATCAGCAAATCGCTCAAACGCAGCACCCTCGATAACCAAGAGCGCTTGGCCGATATATTGAGCCAGGTGGAAGAAACCTTGGGTGGACTCCGCATCATCAAAGCGTTTCGGGCCGAAACCCAACGCAGCGATGCCTTCAACGCCACCAACCGCGGGGTGCAAGCATTAAACAACCGCATTGCCGCACGCCGCGAACTCGCTTCGCCCATGTCGGAGTTTTTAGGCATTTTAATTTTAAGTATCATCATTTGGTTTGGCGGCAAAATGGCTTTGCAAGAGCCGGCACAAATAGCTCCGGGCTTGTTCATCATGTTCATTTCCTTGTTTTATTTTTTAATTACACCGCTCAAAGCTTTGTCGCAACTGTTTTATAATTTACATCAAGGCGAGGCGGGCTTACAACGCATACAACAAGTGATGGATGCACCCAACCCCATACAAGATACGCCCGACGCCAAGCCCTTGGCCAAGTTCGAACACAGCATAGAATTCAAGAATGTATCGTTTGCGTACGAAGGCAAAACGGTGTTGCACCATATTAATTTAACCATTGCCAAAGGAAAAACCATTGCCTTGGTAGGTGCATCGGGGGCGGGCAAAAGTACCTTGGTCGATTTAATACCGCGTTTTCATGATGTAACCGAAGGACAAATATTACTCGACGGCATCGATATTCGCGC
>JBIKQE010000057.1:0-10959 GCA_044349815.1 Chitinophagaceae bacterium
TTTATTTCCGATAAAAACCGTCATTTTTAGCTATTTTTTGAGAGCCTTGATTTTTTTGCTCCACTTTTTTTATCAAGAAAAAAAGTGGAAGGAAATGCATCAACGATGTGCCGCTCCTACGGAGCTAACCCATGAACCCTCACTGAATTATTGCTAACGATGTGCCGCTCCTACGGAGCTTTTGTGTTGTGCATAAACGATGTGTTGCTAACGATGGAGCTTTGTTGATTACTTTCCTCGGTGAGTATCCTTGAGGAGACCTCCACGATGAACATATCAAAAAACATTGTTGTTAATCGAATCAAGAAAGGCCTGAGAAAAATAGCGTTAAGAAAATGACGATTTTTAGCGACAGAAATAAAAAGTTTATTTCATCCGATAAGAAATGTTTTTCCGCTAAATCTATCTAATGACGATGCGAATGAGATGCCGATCCATAGCTTTTTTTATTTCCGATAAAAACCGTCATTTTTAGCTATTTTTTGAGAGCCTTGATTTTTTTGCTCCACTTTTTTTATCAAGAAAAAAAGTGGAAGGAAATGCATCAACGATGTGCCGCTCCTACGGAGCTATTGATTTGTTGCAAATTCATTTTTTTTAAACGATGTTCCGCCGCTGAATCCGCCTCGGGCGGAACGGCCCCGATTGTAACGAAAAGCCCCGCCTCAAGCGGGCTTGTAGTGAAAAGCGGGAAGTTCGCTGATGAAGGGTAGGCTGATGCGCCGCATAAAAAAAGGTCGATGCTCGCGCACCGACCTTTAATTTTTTGATGAAATTAAATTAGGCTAACTTCTTTTGTAAACCATTGTTCAAGGCTTCCAAGAACTCTTCGGTGTACACAAAATGGTCGCCGTGTTTTACCTTGTTACCATGAATACACACCGCCAAATCTTTGGTCATAATGCCGCTTTCCACGGTTTCAATGCACACTTTTTCGAGGGTGTTGCAGAAGTCAATCAAGGCTTGGTTGCCATCGAGTTTGCCACGGAAGGCCAAGCCGCGCGTCCAAGCAAAAATGGAGGCAATGGGGTTGGTGCTGGTGGGCTTACCCGCCTGATGATCGCGGTAGTGGCGCGTAACCGTGCCGTGGGCCGCTTCGGCTTCCATGGTTTTACCATCGGGCGTAACCAATACCGAGGTCATGAGTCCGAGCGAACCAAAGCCTTGCGCCACGGTATCGCTCTGTACATCGCCATCGTAGTTTTTACAGGCCCATACAAAGTTGCCGTTCCACTTTAAGGCGGCGGCTACCATGTCGTCAATCAAACGGTGTTCGTAAGTAATGCCGGCGGCTTCAAATTGGGCTTTGAATTCGTTGGTGTAAATTTCTTCGAAAATGTCTTTAAAACGGCCATCGTATTTTTTAAGGATGGTGTTTTTGGTAGACAAATACAAAGGCCATTTTTTGCTGAGTGCCATGTTGAAGCAACTGCGGGCAAAGCCCATGATGCTTTCGTCGGTGTTGTACATGCTCAGCGCAACGCCATCGCCTTTGAAGTTGAACACTTCGAAAACTTGCGGTTCACCGCCGTCTTCGGGTGTGAAGGTCATGGTGAGTTTGCCTTTCCCTTTAATGACGGTGTCGGTAGCGCGGTACTGATCGCCAAACGCATGACGGCCTACAATGATGGGGGCTGTCCAGTTCGGTACTAAACGCGGTACATTGCTCATTACAATGGGTTCGCGGAACACCGTGCCATCCAAAATATTCCGAATGGTGCCGTTGGGCGATTTCCACATTTGCTTTAAGTTGAATTCTTTCACGCGGGCTTCATCGGGGGTGATGGTAGCGCATTTGATACCCACACCACAAGCTTTAATAGCATTGGCGGCGTCGATGGTGATTTGGTCGTTGGTTTCGTCGCGTTTCTCCATGCCCAAATCGTAATATTGAATAGGCACCTCGATATAAGGCAGAATCAATTTCTCTTTAATGAATTTCCAAATGATGCGCGTCATTTCGTCGCCATCCATTTCAACCACCGGGTTGTTTACAATAATTTTAGCCATAAGAACTTTTTTTAGAGGGCACAAAGGTAAGCAAGCCTTAGCAACATTTTCTTGCCATGTGCATTACTTTTTACGTTGTGCGTATAATTAAATAACAATATACCAAAGAATACGGTCTACAAAGCTTCCCCATTGACTCATACTGCTTCGTAAGGTTTTATCGATGTCCGGTATGCTTTTCTTTTCGCCTTTGGTTGGGGGGACAATCTCTTTTTCGTTGGGTAAAAACAGTTGAATGTCGGTAGCGAAATAGGTCATATTGAGTCGGGGCATCACAATGCCTAAAATCATACCGGGTAACCCGTTAAAGCTTTCGGGTCCACCAGGGGCTATAATGGCATCGGTGTAAAAGGCAATCACATAGATTGAGTCGAGGATGATTGTTTCGGCACGGCGGCAATTATACCCGGCAATTTTGCGAAACTCTTCGGTGATTTTCCAATTATGTTTCCGAAATGAATCTTGAATTAAATACGATTTTTCGAACAATTTTTTTTCGGCAATCTGTGTTTGCTTCTCGTAATCGTTGAATACAATATTGCGTTCGGCGGGAATATTCCCCATCATCATTTTTGATTCTGAGATGCCATCGGGGGCCGGTTTGTATAGACTTTTAGTATCGGTAAAAAATAAATCGAATCGGTCTACTTTGTATTTAGGCGAATTCTTTTTCATTTGATCCACCATGCCACCGGCCCGACCTTGCATCATGTCGTCGAGCTGTTTGTGCATATTGGTTTTGCGCTCGAAACTAATTTTCCCTTTGAACAACAATGGGGGTAGGGTATTGGTATTAGCCGATTGTGCCACAGCCGTGAATGCCGTGCAACATACTAAAAGAAACAAACTGATATAGCGGTACATACAAATGAATTAAACAGTAATTAAAAAGATTAACGGCCCATGCGGCGAGAACCACCTGAACGCATGCCACGTGGCATACCCGGCATGCGGCGTCCGCCACCATTGCCTTGTTGGGCAGCTGCCATCGGACCGTCGTTGAAGTTCCAAATCATCGATACCATCCAGAAACGGGTTAAGGTCATGAAGTTGCGTTCTTGGTTGAAGTTAGCGGTAGTGGTACGTTCGTAACCACGGTTCTGCCGAAGAATATCGTTTACGCTAAAGCGCCACGTTAAGTTCTTATTGTCGAGCATTCTGTACAACAATGAGCCGTTCCACAACAAGCGCGAAAAGGGGGTTGCATAGGGGCCCACAGGCGGATTATATTGGTAATCGGCATCGGTGCTAATTTCAAAATTCTTGGGTAAAGTCCAAGTAACCGAGGCGGAAGGCACAAACGAAAGGAATCGAATATCTCGGCCGTTGGGAATGGTGGTTTGGGTATTGGTGAATAAGGTGCCTAAATCGAGATCGAGGTATAGCTTTTCGTCGAGCGAATAATTAATACCGGGCGTAAAGGTTAAACTAAGCGTGTTGGTTACACTCCGAACAGCATTAATTTCGTTGGGTGTATGGTTGAAATTACCCGATACATTCAACTTTCCATTGATATTGGTTTTTGGAATGCGCGCGTATAACCCGCCCCATAATGAACCGTTGTAACCACCGTTGATATTAATATACTGACTAATTGTTCGGCCAATTTCATCAACAAAACGGCTGAGTGAAATATTGTTAAACGTATTACTGAAGTTTACGCCGGCATAAATACTGCGGCTCGAAATCACTTTGTAATTGAAATAACTCGCATTGATATTCTGACTGAATCCAATTTTTAAATTCGGATTGCCCAAGGTGAGCGACAACGGATTGCTATTGTCTTGCACCGGTTGTAATTGCGAAATAGAAGGCTGACGGGTTGAACCGTTATAAGCAAATTGAATTCTACTGAACTGGTCGAATTTATAATTGAAACGCAAGGTGGGGAAGATGTTCCAGCGGCCATAATCGTAGGCAATATTGCGCACTAAATCGTCTTGATTAAAAATCGAATAACGGAAACGACTTCCAATAGTGAGATTGTATTTCTTTTCAACCCATTTTAATTCACCACCTACGGTGTGACTTTGAATAATCGAATTGAAATCGCTACTCAAGGAATCGATTCTGTTCTGGTAGAGTGTTTCGTCGGGAGCGGCTTTTTCCAACGTCGATTTTTTTGAAAAGTTCCCATCAATGCCATAGGCATAGGTCGTTTTCAATAATAGCTTTTTCGTTATAGGTTCCGTGTACGACAAGTCGGCATTGAGTGTATTGGTAATTTGCGATTGTTCTTTTTTCTGGTCTAAGGTATCGATGCTAATTTGTCCGGTATTGAATCCATTGAGGCCCTCTAAAAAGCCATTTCCTTCATTGTCGGAATGCACATACGACGCATTCAACGAAAGGGTACGGCCCACTTTATTAAGTTTCCGATTGATGGTTAAGTTGTTTGAAATTCGGCTTGTGGTCGATTTGGTAGTATTGTTCCGAACACTGCTGTTCAATACAAAACCACCTTCTTCCGTAGCGTTTAAGGTGCTGTTGAATGTTTCATTTTCAATATTCGATAAACGAGCGTTCAAGTTGAAAATGATATTGGTAAAGGTGTCGGGCGTCCAGGTGTAGCGGCTACTTAACCGATGGGTATTCCTACTGTTAAACGAACGCGTGGTATCGTATGTGTAAAACCGGTTGTTGGGGTATAAGTTCTCGGTTAACGAATTTTCACTTCGTTCTTGATTCACACGGCCAAACGAATAGTTCGTATTAAACGTATGTTTATTGTCGTTCCATTTATTGGCATAACGGGCACCGCCAGTCCAAGCCTTGGTAATGCCTTCAGGCACGCCTCGTCCAAAATTGTCGTCGTCGTCGCCACTGCTTGCATTCCAAACAAAGCCGCCGTCTTCATCCATTTGCATACCGCCGCCTTCGCCACCCGAAAATGCGTTGCGGTCTTCCCAACCTAAGCCTGTTTTGCCATTACTACTCATCAGGCCATAGGCACTAATTTGGCGTTTGTTTTTAAATGAGTTCACCAGAACTTGGTTATTCCATCGGTCGTTTACGCCACCGCCGGCTTCTATTTTACCAAATAGCCCGCGGTTCATATTGTCTTTCAACTTCAGGTTAATGGTTTTTTCAGTTTGTCCATCGTCGAAGCCGGTGAATTGTGCTTGGTCGCTTTTCTTATCGAACACTTGTACTTTGTCTACCACTTTCGACTGAATGTTTTGTGTGGCCACCGTAGGGTCGTCGCCAAAAAACTCTTCTCCATCCACCAATACTTTTTCTACCTTTTCGCCCATGGCCGTAATCTCACCCTTCTTATTTACCTGAATGCCGGGCATTACTTTCAAGAGGTCTTCCACCATAGCGCCTTGTCGCACCTTAAAACTATCGGCTAAATATTCGAGGGTATCGCCTTTAATACGAATGGCGGCCGCGTTTTTAATAATTACTTCTTTCAAATATTGTCCCCGCTGAAACAAAGGAATGGTGCCCAAGTTCACTTGCGATTGTTGTGCATTCAATGTTATTTCATCCACATAATCTACAAACTGGTTGTGTCCAATCAACAACAAATAGGTACCGGCATCGCGGGTGTTAAGTTGAAATTGGCCTTTTTCGTTCGAGCGGGTAAAGCGGTGTAGCACCGAATCGCTTTTACGAATCAGGGATACACTCGCAAAAGGTACCGCTTTCACATTCATGGTATCTTGTATAATTCCGCTTACCGTGAAGGCAGTTTGGGCTTTCGTTGCATATACACCAAAAATCAACAATATAAAAACGAAGAGCTGTTTCATTCGTAAAATTTGCGTAAAATTAATGGTTTGTGCCGCTCTAACCCTATAAGGAAATGTTATATACCTTGTAATTGCGCCTAAAAGGGAACATTAGGTGGCTAAGCGCCCAACGTTTATTTTTGTTCGGTGCCGCAATTGAATTGGAACGATGCCTTTAATTTGAGTCGTAAACTGACCTTGCCACGGGTATGGAATATCGCCAAAGTGTGGAGCAGTTTTCAACTCACCCGCATTACGCGTAAGCCTATTCAATGGGGTATTCCGTATTCCATTTCGTTTGAGCCCACTACTTCGTGTAATTTACGTTGCCCCGAATGCCCTAGCGGTTTACGCGCCTTTACCCGTCCAACCGGCATGCTGGAAGCCGATTTTTTTCGGCGTACCATCGACGATCTGCATCACGATTTATTGTATTTGATTTTCTATTTCCAAGGCGAACCGTATCTGAATCCCGATTTTTTAGATATGGTGCGTTATGCCGCCAACAAAAAAATATATACGGCCACCAGCACCAATGCGCATTACCTCACCGACGAGCTCGCCCGTAAAACGGTTGAAAGCGGCCTCGACCGGCTTATTATTTCCATCGATGGTACCACGCAAGAAGTCTACCAACAATATCGGGTAGGGGGCAAGTTGGAGAAAGTGATTGAAGGCGCCAAGCGCATTATGTATTGGAAAAAGAAGCTGAACTCAAAAACACCTTATGTATTCTTTCAGTTTTTAGTGGTTCGCCCCAACGAACACCAAATTGACGATATCAAAGCCTTAGCCAAGGAGGTAGGCGTTGATGATGTACGTTTTAAAACGGCCCAAATTTACGATTACGAAAACGGCAACCCGCTCATTCCCACCATCGATAAATACTCGCGATATCGACGCCAACCCGATGGCACCTACACCATCAAAAACAGTCTCGATAACCATTGTTGGCGTTTATGGCAAGCCTGCGTGATCAGTTGGGATGGCCTCGTAGTGCCTTGTTGTTTCGACAAAGATGCGGAGCACCAACTCGGCGATTTAAAACACAAACCCTTCCGTGAAGTATGGCAAAGTGCCGAATATCAGGCCTTCCGCCAACGGCTTCTTACCGGCCGCAAACACATTTCCATTTGCGCCAATTGCAGTGAAGGCACTAAGGTTTGGGAAGACGAATAATTAATTCTGCAATTCTTTAATTCTTTAATCCTGTAATCGTGGGACTATTCGGACTCGTGCGACCACTTAATCGTGTAATTCTTTAATCCTGTAATCGTGTAACTATTGGGACTCTTCCGACCATTTAATCGTGTAATTCTTTAATTCTTTAATCCTGTAATCGTGGAACTATTGGGACTCGTGCGACCACTTAATCGTGTAATTCTTTAATTCTTTAATCCTGTAATCGTGGAACTATTGGGACTCGTGCGACCACTTAATCGTGTAATTCTTTAATCTCGCTTAAAAAATCCGTGTAATCCTCTCAATCCTTTTCAAATCCGTGATCCGGCTGTTCTAAAATCCTTGTACCTAGTTCAACCGACGCCAATAATTTCTATCATACGCATCATACTTCCCCATCTTTCCAAAAAAACCAATCTGTATTATCGATTTGCTTTTACCGGCCTCAAAATAAAAACCGGCGTTCGGACTCACCGCCCAACGCAAACCAAACACGAGTTCTGTGTTAAACTCAGGGAACGCATTGCCAACAAGTCGTTTGAAATTACTCACATCTCGATCTCTTTCTTCAACAGAAATTGTTCGGTCTCCATCATCAATCCGATTGATGCTACTCTTGCTGTACCCTACGCCACTCCCCAAATACACGTCCAAATAGTGGCTGTTTTTCAAAAAATGATAATTGAATCGACCTAATGTATTGAATGAATTAAACTGTAACTTTTCATTTCTTTTTTCTATAACATTAGAAGCTAATTTAACTTCATTCGTTAAATAGAATTTACCAAATTCAGCATTCACACTCAATCCTAGTCCAACCCGATTTCCCAACATGTATTCATACCGAAGGTGGACCGGGCCAAACCCACGGAATTTATAATCCCACGAAATGGAAGCACTTGGTTCGTATATATTTTTCACCTTCGTTGCACTTGGAAAACCATAGCCAATGCTTACAAAACTGCTTCCTTTAGATGCAATTTGAGCCGATAACGATTGAGCACCCAAAAAGAATATGGACAAACAAAGTATGAAACGTTGCATAGTTTAAATTTTGATAAATGTAAAGCGAAGCCGCCAATTCGCAAAATGATACCCGAATACAAACCGCACATTTGTGCTTTCCACCGTACTTTTGTACTCCTAAACACTTGGCATGAGCGACGAAAAAGCACTTAATTTTTTAGAAGAAATTATAGAAAAAGACCTTCAAAATAAAACACACAACGGCCGTGTTTTAACCCGCTTTCCGCCGGAACCCAATGGTTATTTACATATTGGTCACGCCAAAAGTATTTGCATCAATTTCGGACTCGCTAAAAAATACGGTGGCGAATGCAACCTCCGCTTCGACGATACCAACCCCGAAACCGAAGAAACCGAATATGTTGAAAGCATCAAGGCCGATATTCAGTGGCTGGGCTTTCAATGGGATCGTGAATTGTATACGTCCGATTATTTTGGGAACTTGTATGAATATGCATTGCAACTGATTCGTCAAGGTGATGCGTATGTGGACGATTCTTCGTCGGAAGAAATGGCTGCCCAAAAAGGAACCCCCACCGAAGCGGGCGTGAATAGTATATACAGAAGCCGCAGTATCGAAGAAAACCTCGATTTGTTTCAGCGGATGCGTGCCGGCGAATTCCCCGATGGGGCTAAAGTGCTTCGCGCTAAAATCGATATGGCGCATACCAATATGCTCATGCGCGACCCGGTGATTTATCGCATTAAACATGCCCATCATCACCGCAGTGGCGATGCGTGGTGTATTTACCCCATGTACGATTTTGCCCACGGACAAAGCGATAGCCTCGAACAAATTACCCATTCCATTTGTACTCTCGAGTTTGTACCACACCGTGAACTCTACGATTGGTTCATTGAAAAACTCGGCATTTTCCCTTCCAAACAATATGAATTCGCCCGCGGCAATGTGGCCTATATGGTGACCAGTAAACGCCGGCTCCTTCAGTTGGTAAAAGAGAACTTCGTTACCGGCTGGGACGATCCTCGAATGCCAACCATCAGTGGCTTCCGTCGCCGGGGTTATACCCCTGAAAGCTTACGCACCTTCTGGGATAAAGTAGGGGTTGCCAAACGCGATAATGTGATTGAAGCGGAATTGCTCGATTTCTGCTTGCGCGAAGATTTGAACCGTATCGCCCTTCGCCGCATGGCCATACTTCGCCCACTGAAAGTGATTATTACCAATTTCCCTGAGAACGAAACGATTCAATTACAGGCCGAAAATAATCCCGAACAACCGGAAACCGGTCACCGCGACATTCCATTCAGTCGCGAATTGTATATTGAACAAGACGACTTTATGCTTGAACCACCGGCCAAATATTTTCGTTTGGCCCCGGGCATGAAAGTGCGTTTAAAACATGCGTTTATTATTGAATGTACGGGTGTTCAACACAATGCCGATGGAAGCATCAAGGCGGTGGAATGTATCTACTTCCCCGACAGTAAAAGCGGTGAAGATAAAAGCGGCATCAAAGTAAAAGGCACCATGCATTGGTTGAGTGCCCCGCACGCAAAAACGGCCGAAGTTCGTTTGTACGATCGATTGTTCACCGTTGAAAATCCGGCCGCCGAAGAAGGCGATTTCAAATCCTTCATCAATCCTGAAAGCCTTGAAGTTATTCAAACCGCCTATATCGAGCCGGCCCTCGCCGAAGCTACACCGGCCGACCGCTTCCAGTTTTTACGGTTAGGGTATTTTTGTCTCGATAAAGACAGCACCCCCGAACACGTGGTGTTTAACCGTACCGTTGGACTTAAAGATTCGTGGGCGAAAGAAGTAAAAAAAGCCTAAGGTATGTGCTTCCATAATGCCTTAACACAGAAGCCCAAAGCGGTGGCCAAGTATTACGGCGTGGAGAGTCCCGACGATTTATATCAACCCATGCCACACGGTGTTGGTTTTTCGCACCCGCAATGGCCGGTGGTTTCCATGGAAGAACCCAGGAGATTGAAACTAAAATCGTGGGGATTGATTCCAACCTGGGTGAAGCAAGCTGAACAAGCCAAAACCGCATCGAACCAAAATTTAAATGCACGGGCAGAAACGGTGTTTGAAAAGCCGTCTTTTCGTGAAGCCATTCGAACGGGGCGTTGTTTGGTGCCAAGCACCGGGTTCTTCGAATGGCGCGAAATGAACAAACTAAAATATCCGTATTTTATTTATCCGGTGGGCGAACCCTTGTTTACGATGGCGGGTATCAGCACCCAGTGGTTGAATCCGGATACGGGCGAATTAATGGAAACATTTTCAATTCTCACCACCCAAGCCAATGCCACCTTGTCGATGATTCATAATGTAAAACAACGCATGCCGGTTATTCTTTCACCACAACAGATAGTCGATTGGTTGAATCCGAATACCCACGAAGAGAAACTAACTTTCATGTTTGAACCTTATTCCGATTCGGGCATGAATTACTTCACGGTCAATCGGGAAACGATGAAGTACCCTGCGCAAGGTGAAGCACCTATTCCTCCCTTTATTTACCCCGAATTAAATACCTTGTTTTAATAGCGGTACAAGGAATTTGTTTTGTGAAGCTTGTAGGTATTGTAATAGTTGATATTGTGGTTTGTGAGGACACAAACCACGGGTGGGTGTTATCGTGGGACTATTGGGACGCGTGCGACCGTTGGATCGTATAATCTTATAATTCTTTAATCGTGTTAGCTGAATCTGTGGTTTGTGAGGACACAAACCACGGGTTGGGTGTGAGCTGAAGTGGTTCTACGAAGCCTATTGGCTTCGTAGTGTTATGCTGTTGCTTTTAGCAACATGGCTGTTTTGTGGTTTCATTGGCTGAAGAAAGATTCAGGCGATGAATAATAGCCTTGATGGTAGTGGAAAGCTCCCCGCCTCGGGCGGGGACTTGGAACGAACAGCAAGACGGGGGCTGAAGAAAGTTCCTTCGCTGCGCTTCAAAAAAATAAACGTTATTTTTTACCAAGCTTGATTTAATCTTTATACAAGGATACGGTGTCGGTTACTTCCACTGGCACC
>JBIKQE010000054.1:0-11385 GCA_044349815.1 Chitinophagaceae bacterium
CGGTGCCATCTACACACACCACGATATATCCTTTTTCAGCCAACATATTGTACCACCAAAAATCGCGACCGCTGAATTGATTGGTTACTTGTTGCGAGCCCGGACCGCTATATTGAAACATCAATACGGGGTATTTTTTTGTGGCATCAAAATTGAGTGGTTTAATCATCCACGCATTCAAGAGCGTGCCTTCCGCATTCGGAAACTGCACCAATTCGAGCGGGGATAGCTTGTACTCGAGCATGGTTTTACGCAAGCCGGCATTGTCTTTCAATAAGCGTTTTGTTTTAGGGCCATACAAGGTATACGTGGGCGGCTGATTCACCACCGAATGTTTGTCGAGGTAAAAACTGTAATTGGCACTGAACGATACATCGTGCCAACCGGTTTCGGGCGTGATGCAGGTTTTGTTTTTTCCATCGATACCAATTTTGTATACATGGCGCTCCATCGGCGACCGTTCAGCACTTACATAAACAATGTTTTGTTTGTCTTCGTCTACACCCGCCATGCTCACTACTTCCCAATTGCCGCTTGTAATAGCGCGGGTTTCATTCTTAGTCATGTTGTGATAATACAAATGATTGTATCCATTTTTTTCCGACAATATAATGAAGGCGTTTTTACGGGTTAAGAACTGAATATGATCGTGAACCTCCACATACTTATCGTTGGTTTCGGTATATACCACACGGGTTTCTCCGGTTTGCGGACTCCCTTCTAACAGCTCCAATTTATTTTGCAAGCGGTTCATGCGGTAAATAATGGGCGTGCGATTAAACAAATTGATTTTGATTCGTGGAATATATTGATCGCGCATTTGTCCAAGTTGCATATCCACCGTTTTAGCACTTGGCAACAAATAACACTTAATTTGAACCACCGAATTGGGTTCACCTGCTTTGGGATATTTGTATTTGTATTGCGATGGATATAACCCATCGTACATAGCAAACTGGTATTCGGGCACTTGCGTTTGATCGAAATGGTAATACACTATATAATCGCCATCAGGCCCCCAAACATAGGCTTGTGTAAATTCAAATTCTTCTTCGTACACCCAATCGCAGTTGCCATTGATGTGATTGTAATCGCCGTTGGTGGTAACGGCGCTGGTTTTCTTTGTGGCTATATCGAATACATATAAATTGTTTTCAAACACATAAGCCACTTTATCGCCCAAGGGCGAAATGTCGGGATGCAGTATTTTTTCGTCTCGAATTTGAATTACTTCTTTCGACGCCATGTTATAGATATAGGCAATATGTTTAGCCGAGCGGCGGTAAATGGATTCCGATTCGGTGAATAATAACAGCTGTTCTTCAGCGGCATCAAACGCATAATCGGCAATGGCTAAATTTTTACCCATGTAAGACAAGCGTTTTAAATTCAACAAGGTATCTACACGCGTACCATCCTTAAACCGATAACGCACCAAGTTCCCTTGGGCATCGCTTTCGGTATAATGTTGTCCGTCTTTCATTGACCGAAAACCGGCAACGGCGTCTTGCCGAAAGGTCGTTTTCAACCATATATCTTCTAAGGTAATGGATTTCTTCTGAGCTGTTGTGCTTAAACCAAGGAACACGCACACAAGAGCAAAACATACAGTTTGTAATTTCATAAAAATCGGGGAGGGGTTTATTTTCCGGTAAATACCGCTTTGCGTTTTTCTAAAAAGGCCGTTACGCCTTCGCGCATATCGGCGGTATCGAATAATGCACCAAAGGCTTTAATTTCAGTTTCGAAGCCATCGTTGCCGCGACTCTCTTTATTCATGCAAGCAATGATTTGGGCCAAGGCCAAGGGGGCTTTGGTATTTATTACATCACATAAGGCTTGGCACTTCGCTACTAATTCTTCGGCAGGCACTACATAATTTACCAAACCATAGTGCAAGGCCTCCTGGGCATTCAACATACCCGCCGTTAAGGAAATTTCCATGGCTTTGCCTTTGCCAATCAATTGCGCTAAACGCTGGGTACCCCCATAACCGGGTATCAATCCCAAGTTCACTTCAGGTTGTCCAAACTTGGCATTTTCCGACGCTACCCGAAAATGACAGGCCATGGCTAATTCGCAACCACCGCCCAACGAAAAACCATTCACAGCAGCAATAATTGGTTTCGGACAATTTTCTACTTTGCTAAACAAGTGTTCTTGTCCGTAACGCGACAGCGCCTCGCCGCCAGCCCCATCCAAGGAAGTGAATTCGCTGATATCGGCACCCGCCACAAAAGCTTTTGCACCGGCCCCGGTAATAATGGCACTACGAATATCGGGGTGGGTATACACCGTATCCAAGGCGCTACTCATTTCGGTAATCACATCCCGATTCAGGGCGTTCATTTTATCGGCCCGATTGATGGTAATAATTGCGGTTCCGTTCTCTACGGAAAACAAAATGGTTTGAAACTCCATATTTAAAGTTGATTTTATTTTTTTAATTGGCGTTCGTACGCTTGTAAGGTGTTCTTCATCAAGGCACAAATAGTCATTAATCCCACACCACCCGGTACGGGTGTTATGTAAGACGCCTTCGGAGCTACATGGTCAAAATCCACATCACCCACTAAACGGTAGCCCGATTTGGTTTCGCTGCTTTCCACGCGGTTGATGCCCACATCCACAATCACGGCACCATCCTTCACCATATCGGCGGTTACAAATCGGGGTTTCCCAATGGCGGCCACTACTAAATCGGCTTGTCGACAGATATCGGCCATGTTTTTTGTTCGAGAATGGCAGATGCTTACGGTGCAATTTCCGGGTTCTGTGTTTCGGCTTAATAAGATACTCATGGGGGTACCCACTATATTGCTTCGCCCAATAACCACCGCATGCATACCGGCGGTTTTAATATTGTAGTGCTCCAACATCAACATCACGCCATAAGGTGTGGCCGGAACAAATGCTTCCTGACCAATCACCATCTTACCCAAGTTTTCTGGGTGAAAACCATCCACATCTTTGTCCGGATGAATCGTATCAATTACCTTGTTTTCATCAATATGTTTCGGTAAAGGCAATTGCACCAAAATACCATCGATGTTTTCGTTGTTGTTAAAACTGCGAATTTTTTCCAATAGCTCGGCTTCACTTACATCGGTATCGTAGGCCACCAAGGTCGAATCAAAACCCAATTCGGCACACGTTTTTACTTTCGAACCTACATAGGCTTTGCTAGCCGGATTATCGCCCACCAAAATCGCCACCAAATGCGGGGCACGTAAGCCTTTCGCCAAAAGAGCATCTACATCTTGTTTTATTTGGGCTTTGATGTGCTCCGACACCACTTTGCCATCGAGTAATTGCATGGTACAAATATATTCGACAGCGCCTGATTCCCGCTGTAAATCGTACGAATTATTTACTCCTTCACCGCAGGTATCGTTATATATTCAAAATGATTGTATCTTTCCGTTATGAAAAAACAGTTATTCGCTCTTGGCTTGGCTGCCTTTTGCATGAACGCCAATGCTCAAATTACCCTCTCACGGGCCGATTTCCCCAAACCTACTGCTGCTAGTCCCTTACCCGATAGCGTGATGTACACCAATATCAACACAGGTACCGCCAGCGCTTATCAAAACACCGGCTCCAATTTTTCGTGGAACGAATCGACCCTCGGCGGCTCACAAGCCTACCAATCGTTTGTGCCGGTATCTAGCACCCCAACTATTTTTCAGTTCACCTTTGCCGGAAGCGATTACGCCCAACCTTTGGCCGCCGGAGGTGCTGTGGCAGGTGGTGCATTGTCTGATGCATATGAATATTACGATTATCCCAACAATAATAATAAACTCCAAATTCGGGGTTTTGGGGGGTATTTGACTATTCCGGGTGTGCCAACCTCTTTACCTTTGCCCGCCATCTTTACCTCTCCCGATGTGATTCATGTTTTTCCCATCGCTTATGGCAATAAAGACAGCTCCAATTCTGGGTTTAGTGTTTCCGTGCCCGGCTTGCCCATTGGCAATGTGGAAGTAAAACGGACCCAAAAACGCGTAAATGAAGTGGACGGTTGGGGGACTTTAACCCTCGCGAATGGCGTTACCTACGATGTACTTCGGCATGTGTCGAACATCAATCGGGTCGATTCCATCCTCACGAGCTTTACCAATTTAGGGGTGCCGGCGCAAATTCGCGAATACAAATGGCTCGCCGCCCAAAAGAAAATTCCGGTGCTCCAAATCAATGGCAACGTGAACGGAGGCAACTTCAACGTTACCAATGTTACCTGTTGGGGAAGCGTTTTCCCGGCCGGTACCACCCAATTCCAAATTCCCTTGAACGTGAACCTTTACCCCAATCCTGCTCACGAAAGCATTAACGTCGATTTGCCCATCAATGCGTCGGGACAAGTTGACCTCACCCTTCACGATATGATGGGACGCACTGTGGCCAGCTTCCATTGGAAAGCCGAACCAGGTCAAACCAACCATGTACCTTTACAGGGTTTGCCGGCGGCACAGTACCTGCTTCGCTTACATCACAACGGACAAACTAGTGCAAAAACCTTTGTGAAAAGCGAGTAATTTTTTAGTCAATACTTATTTAAAAAGGAGCTGCATAAAGCTCCTTTTTAATTTAAAGTAATTGATTATTAATTGTTTGGCGAATTTAATTCAATTCATTTGGGGCTGTCACCTTTCGCTCTTTCTTCATCATCTATCGGGCTTCTACGGGCTCCGCTTCGCTTCGGCTTCACAGCGCTCCCGCAGTCGCTCGCGCTTCTGCTCTCGCACTGCGCAGCTTCCCCTTCGCATCCCGCAGCCATTGAACGCACAATCAATGATTGAGCAAGTAGGGCATACTCTTGTAAGGCTTTACGTTTTTTGTGGTTTCTTTTTGGCCGCCGGAAACAAGACGTTGTTGAGAATCAAACGGTAACCGGGCGACTTAGGGTGCAAGCTCAAATCAGTAGGCGGATCGTCTACCTGATGCTGATAATCTTCCGGATCATGCCCGCCATAGAACGTCCAAGTGCCCTTGCCTAAATCGCCATGTATATAACGAGCTTCACCCACAGCCTTATTCTCGCCCATAACCGTGGCGGAGGTTTTTATTCGGGTGCTCTTGAATGCCGTGGTTTGTCCCATAAACCCCTTAATGGTGGTGGTATGATTCTGGCACAGCATACTCGGTACGGGGTCGAATTTAGCCGAAAAAGTAAACAAGGTAAAGTAATCGGTATTGAACGGCACCCGTCGTTGGGTGGTCATATCAATATCGGAATATTCATATTCTAATGGATTAGTAACAAGCTTGAAATCTTTGAAAGCCAATGAGTTAGCGTAGTTTAATTTATCTTGTGCTTTAATGTCGGCTGCATCGCCATCGTACATCCTTTCGCAAATATCCAAGCCTTCGGAAGCCAAGGCAATGTCGTAACTATCGGTGGCACTGCACATGGCAAAGAGGTAACCGCCACCAATCACAAACTCTTTTATTTTTTTCGCAACGGCTAGCTTCAGGGCAGACACCTTCGTAAAACCATGTTTTTTGGCCATGGCTTCGTTCTTTTTAACTTCCTCAACATACCAAGGAGCTTGGTTGTAAGCGGCATAAAACTTGCCGTATTGCCCGGTAAAATCCTCGTGATGCAGGTGGAGCCAATCGTATTTAATCAGCTTGTCTTCCAGTATTTCGGTGTCGTAAATCTTCTCAAACGGAATTTCGGCATAGGTCAGGGCCATCGTAACGGCATCGTCCCAAGGTTGCTTGCTATCGGGCGTGTAAACAGCAATTTTGGGTAATTTCTCCAACCGCACGATGTCCATATTAGCATCAGGGTCGGCTATTTCCTCCAAAATGGCGGTGTATTGCACATCGGGCAGAATATCGTAGCTCACCCCCCGAATTTTACATTCTTTTTCCAATTCGAGGTAATGATCGAATACGAAACTACCCCCGCGGTAATTGAGCAACCAGTCTACTTTTTGTTGTTTACCCAACACAAAATAGGCTACACCATAGGCTTTGAGGTGCTGTTTTTGACCTTGCTCGTCCATGGGTATAAGAATTTTGGAAGCTTTGAGCGTTCCGGCCGACAGTATCAATAACAAACACAGTGCAAGCAAGCGATTCATGAACGTAAAATTAGGCATTCAAAGGTAGGGGAGTAGGTAATGAGGGAACGTTAAGTTAGTTGTAATTTTCGCCATCAAAAAAGAAGCGGAAGGCATTATACCCAATTTTGTATTGCAGCACATCATAATCGAGACGCATTTCAGCCACTTGGTTCATGGTTACATCGCTCACTTTGCCTTTGTAAACATAGCGTAATATGCCGGCTTTGTTTACATAAGCCAGCGAGTTGTAGGCCATTTTAATTTTTTCGGGGTAGTAGTTGTCTACCATTACCTGGGTACCATCGTAAAACACCTTGAAAAAGCCATTCAGATCCTGAAACGCCAAAACGCGGTCAGCTACTTGGTATTTAGGTTCGTAATAGCCCATGGTAAACAATTGCCCATTATAGAATACCTTAAAATAACCGTCGCTACTTTGGAAAGCCACCAAATCGTCGCCCACCATATAGGTTTTCGGTTTGAACGGATCGAGGGTATATACTTGACCTTTATGGTACACCTTAAAGATATTGTTTATATCAACGTAACCGACTGTATTTCTTCCAACTTCAAAGCTATTAACTATTTGATTTTCAATTGTTTCAATATTATTCTGAAAGAATATCTTTAATTGATCGTTGAAATTGATATAAGCACAAATATTGTCCGATACTTTGGCTGTGGTACCAAATTGGAAGTCGTTACTATTGGTATTCAGAACGCTTTCAAGTTCGGTAGTTTTGCCTTGGTAATAGGCGTTGAAGGTCGATCGGTTATTATCGTAAAAACCCACGATACTGTCGCCAAGGGCATATCGGTCGCAGAGGCCTGATAAGGTAGTGATTTTACCATCGTCGATTACGGCAATCATATTGGCACTCCGAAACAGCATAAGATTGTCTGAAACTTCGAATTGCGAGGTGAATAAATCGGTAACCGTTTGCATGCCGCCATCGCGGTACAATTTCAGAATCCGTTGATTATCGTGGTATAAAATGCCCGATCGGCCAATTTTAACGGTCACAGGTGCTAAACCCTCCAAGCGATGCAGAGCGCCATTATCGAAGGCGTAAAATTCGTTCCGAATATCGGTATAGGCTGAAAATGGTTGAGCCAGTAGACTGACAGTGCAGGTTGATAATATAAATAAGGATAGAAAAAGATGTTTCATAAAATAAACATATTGACAGACAAACGTCCGCAGCCTTGTAAAAATACATTAATTCACCAAAATGGCCATTAGGCAAATGATAAGATAAGGTAAAAAGTTCAGCCGAGTTCGAGATGCCGGCAGTGCGAACATCTCGAACAGCAATCATCGACCGAATTCAATACCATATCCTACAATGCTTTATTTCTTTCATCGTGTTCTGTTGAATTGTATTTTTGGTTGAATGGCTGCGGGATGTGGCGGGTTTAGCCACCGTGAGGTACGAACGGGGCCGAAGCGAAGCGGAGCCCAGAACAGCCCGATTGTTGCTGAGGTAAGCTATTTGCCGATAGCCCATAGTGATTAAAACAGCTTTAGATAGCCTATTTTCCTGGCTATTTTATTCCTATAATATATATTATGTTAAATAGAAATTAAAGGAATAGCACCATCAAATAATCCTGTAATCTTATAATCCTCTAATCTTATAATCTTATAATCCTGTAATCTTATAATCTTATAATCCTGTAATCCTGTAATCGTATTAAATTTACCCCCCAACCCCTCTTTATGATTAAAAAAATTTTATTAGCCCTATTGGGTATCATCGTGGTTTACTTGGCTATTTGTCCGCTCGGCCCCAACATTGTAGATGCAGAAACCACTAAAACGGTGGCCTTAACACCGGAGCAAGTCTATGGCTATTTTTCTAATTTCAAGGAATGGCCACGTTGGAGCGTTTGGATTACGGAGGATCCGGATATCAAATTAAGCTTTGGCGATACCACGCAAGGTTTAGGCGCACACTACAGTTGGTTGTCTAAAAAAAGTGGCAATGGGAATATGACCATTACGCGGGCCGATTCCAATTCGGCTTTGGATTATACCCTCGATTTTGAGGGCATGGGTAAAAATTATTCGGAAGTACGATTGCGACCTGTAGAGGCAGGTACGGAAGTTCGCTGGCGCTTATACAGTAAATCGCCTACACCGTTTGTTCTGCGCGGTATGATGTGGTTGTTTAATTTCAATAAACAAATTACCGCCGATTTCGATAAAGGGATTGATAAAATGGCTGCATTGAAATAAGGACATTATTGGCCTATCAGATTGAAAAGATTTTAAAAAAAAAGGCTGTCGTTTAAGACAGCCTTTTTTAATATCGACATGATCATTTATTTCTTTACAAAAGGTTTAGCAACACGATTTTGGCCCATTACGCAACGAACGTAATACAAACCATTCGCTAAGTTATTGATGGGCATTTCAATGTGGTTGCTGCCTGTACGAACATCTTCCGTTGAACTCAACAAAGTTTGTCCGTTTACCGCTACTACTTCAAAACGAGCTTGCCCAGCTGTTTTAGCATCGAATTGAATACGAACAGATGATGAGTTCGCATATACCTGTATGTTTTGCAAGGCAGATTGCACATCGTTTACGCTGGTAGCCCAATTGGTGTTAAAATTCCAAGTTGTATTATCGTAAATACCATAAGCATTGAAGCCATTGGATGTAAACAAGGTTGAATCAATTAAAATGGAGTACTCTTTATTGGCCAAGAGGTTAACGCCGGTTATGGTGCCAATACTGCCGTTGGCTGTAGCTTGGGCATTGGTAATCATTTGCGATGTACCATCGGTGATGTTCAATACCAGGCAAAGTCCGGTAGCCCCTACGGTAATAGGACGATCGAAGGTTACGCTTAACGAGTTGGTGGTGGTTGGCACATTGGCGGTGCCATCGGCCGGCGATAATGCGGTGATAATGGGCTTATCGTTGTTTAAAGGAATAAAGGTTACTGTTAAATCGTCCACAGCTAAACCGTCATCACCTTGTATTTTATTGATATCGCGCCAACGCAACCAAATTTTTGCACCATTGGCTAAATTTAAATTGAATGATCCTGAAACATTAGCCTTATTCCCCGTTAAATTACCATCCAAAGCGCCGGTAGTGATTAAGGTTGTATTGGGAGTTAACAAATTCAAGGCTGAAACACCCGTCCAAGTTGCCGTGGTATCACTTAAACTCAAGGCATTCAAAGAATATTCAAATAAGGTGGTATCTAAATTACCAACCAAGGTATCGCCATTGCGCCACATTTCGGTTACAAACGCCATGTTGATACTACCAATGGCAGCACCTGTAGCATTTTGAAATTGACAACCAAAACTAGGTACATTATTGCCTGAAGCAATACTCCCCAACGCTCTTTCGGTGCTAGCATCAATTCCGAAATTATACGTATCTCCGGCGTTACTTCCGCCTGCATTTATGCGGATACTATCATTGCCATTGGCCCCTTTTTCCCATATCCCCCACCCTGTGATTGGCATAATGTGGTATGTTGAAGAAGGCCCAGAAGGCATTTGGTCGAAATTTTGAGTGTAGGGTGTTCCTACGGTGGTGATATTGATTTGAGCCTGCGCTGCTAAACAAGCAATGCTCATGGCTAATAAAGAAAATAAACGTTTTTTCATGTGTTGTGTTTTTTTTAGAAGTGGTTTATTGTTGGCAAATTTACTGAACATCGGTGGATGCACGAACACTGATTTGTTTGGTGGTGGATGTAGCCGTTGTGTACTCGCCCAAAATGCCGGTTAACGTTACTGGCGCCGTTGGTACCGTAGCTGCCGAGAAGGTAGCTGCACTGAAGGCAAAATGGGTTATGGTATCGGTGGTTGCTGCATCCACAATTTTACGGTTACCATTGTAAGTGCCAGTAGATGTAAACAATGCATTATTGATTCGTACCAATGTTGATTCCCATACATCTAAACTGTCTAATAACTGACGGATGGTAGCTACACGAGGGGTTACAGAACCTGTTCCTGTTTTGGTGATGTTCGAACTATTTAAATTACTTACTTGTAATACACCATTGAACATCGATAAAGAACCACCGGTCACAAATACTTCCACCTCATCGTTCAATGACGGCAAGGTAGCCCCTGCTTCAAAACGCAATACAATACCGCCCGTGGCATCTTGTAACGCTATGTTCTGTGCATTAATGTTCTTATTTGCTTTATCTGAAATAACAATTCCTTTTACTTTATAACCGGCACCGATGGTTAAGGATGTTCCGGTATACAGATCACGAATTTGACGAATGGTGTACAACGAGGCATTGGCATTGCAACGCGGTCCACCCATAGCCACATCGTTTGTATCGCGGATGGTTAATTGAGCTGTTGTATTGTAACGCGAATAAATAGCCAACAATCTACCACGGCCCGATGGCGTTAAGGTAGTTCTGAAATAACTATAACCACTTGTACGTAACACGACATTGTTGCCGGCACAATCTTCAATGGTACGTTCAGTGGCCGACGATAACGTGGGTGCATCGGCGTATTCAATACCGCAATCGGAACCAATAAATTCAACACTATCTAATTGAATCAGGGTGCTCAATAATTTCAAATTACCATTGATGTTTTTTAAATCGCTGATACTTACCACTTTAGGAACTACTTGGTTTAAATCGAAATTAGCTTTCACCACGTATTTCGAAATCAAACTAGATGGTATTTCGGTAAGCGAACCGGTGGCATCGGGTTGAGCGCCCAATTGAATTAAGTTGCCATAGCTTCCTAAATAAAGTCCTTTACATTTGATGTAAACTTTACGTCCAACAGGATATTCGTTGTACAAACCATTCTTACTCAGCAAAACCGGAATACCCGTGGTACTGTCTTGAATTACAATTTGCTTGTAATAATTACCGCCTCTATCGTCGGCAACCACTACCCCATAAATGGTAAAATCGTCCACAATCTCGTACGGATTTACCGCGCCATTGGCCACATACAATTGCTTCAAATCCCAAATGGTTCTGTTAACAGGTAAATTCGGATCGATGGTAGTGGTATCGGGTGGATTATCGTAGCGTTTTTTAACACACGAATGAAAAAATACCGAACTCATTCCGAGTAAAGCTAAAACTACAAATGAAAACTTTTTCATATTAAAAGAATAATCAGTTTAAAAATTAAAAACGTAATGTGGCATTGATGAAATACTGAATACCTAATGCATAGGCATATTTAGGTGGGAACCAATCTTGATTTTGACGATTAAAACGCATGTTCTCGAAACCATACAACATGATGTTTGTATTGTTCAACAAATTCGTTACACCTAAATTCAAATTCA
>JBIKQE010000055.1:0-11330 GCA_044349815.1 Chitinophagaceae bacterium
TGTATACGTTGCAGTATTACAGCAACGGCGAGTTGTTGGCAACGGAGCGAGTGCGTAAGCTGTAAAGAGGATAGGATAATTTAAGGGAGGCTGAGAGGCCTCCCTTTTTAATGGGAGCGGGGTATGCTGGGGTGTGCCCATGTGGCCGCCTGGTGTGGTTATTGTTATCACAGAGGAAGGGAGGTGGTTTTCGCAGAGGAAGGAAAAGAGGATGCCTTCGGCATGGGGAATAACGTGGGCGTGGCCGCTCGAAGGGGTATTTGTTATCACAGAGGAAGGGAGGTTTTTTTCGCAGAGGAAGGGAAAGAGGATGCCTTTGGCATGGGGAATAATGTGGGTGTGGCCGCCCGATGTGGTATTTGTTATCACAGAGGAAGGGAGGTGGTTTTCACAGAGAGAAGAAGGACTTTAGGGCGAATGTGATTCGCTATTATCAAGGAGGACGGGAGGAGGTTTTCGCAGAGGAAGGAAAAGAGGATGCCTTCGGCATGGGGGATAAAAGGTGGGCGTGGGGAACGGATTGGGTTGGATCAGGGGTGTGCCCATGTGCCCGCCTGAACACAATTGCACGATTATAGAATTAAACGATGAGGGGATTGAAGGATTTTTCTGCTTCATAGGATTCAATGGCTGGGAGAATGCGGCCCCGATTGCAGTGTAAAGCCCCGCCTTCAGCGGGCTTGGAACGAAAAGCGGGTATTGGCTGAGGAAGGAGATGGACGATGCGCCGCCCAAGGTATTTTTTTATGATCTTAGTTTATGTGTTGAATATATACTTCGCTGGTTATATTTGTTTTATGGCACATAAACCCGTTGGAAAAATTACACCGATCGATAAATGGGTGGTATACCCGCTTCGTGCATTTATTAGCAACAGCAGCATGAGTGGCATTTTATTGTTTTGTATGGCTATTCTGGCCATGATTATTATGAATTCGCCTTGGGAACATGCCTTTCATCATTTTTGGGAAACGCCCATTCGTCTATCTATTGGGCAATTTGTGCTCGATAAAACCTTACACCATTGGATTAATGATGGTTTAATGGCCATCTTCTTTTTTGTAGTTGGTTTGGAACTTAAACGCGAAATGGTTGCCGGCGAATTTAGTGAACCACGGAATGCCATTCTCCCTATTGTAGCCGCCTTGGGTGGTATGGTAGTGCCGGCGCTCACATATGCCCTGTTTAATAATGGGTTACCAAGTATTAGTGGCTGGGGAATACCGATGGCAACCGATATTGCTTTCGCTTTAGGTGTGCTGTATTTGTTGGGCGATAAAGTTCCCTTATCGTTAAAATTGTTTTTAACAGCCTTGGCCATTGCCGACGATTTAGGGGCTGTATTGGTGATAGCTATATTTTACTCCAACGATATTAGTGTAAATATGTTGTTGTTGGGTGGCGTGTTCTTTTTGCTGATGTTACTCGCCAATCGATTAGGCGTTCGTGCGCCTTTGGTGTATGCCGTGTTGGGTATTGGTGGTTTGTGGACCTGCTTTCTTTTGTCGGGTGTTCATGCCACTATTGCTGCGGTGCTAGCGGCTTTTACCATTCCGGTTACGGTTAAAGTGAAAGATTTTGAATATATCAATGAGATGGAAAGTTCAATTAAACAATTTAAAGATAGCGATACCAACGATTTGCCAATAGTTACTCCCGAACAATTGCATGTGATTGAACATATACGCGATGTTTCGGTGAAAGCACTTACGCCCCTTCAACAACTCGAACATGCCTTGCACCCATTCGTCTTGTTTGTAATCATGCCTATTTTTGCCCTTAGTAATGCGGGGGTGCATTTGGGTGAAGGACTCGTAGATTTGTTGCAGCAACCGGTTACCTTAGGCGTTTTCTTCGGATTATTGGCCGGTAAAGTAATAGGTGTGGTTGGTTGTGTTTGGATAACGGTTCGATTGGGTATTGCCCAATTTCCGGAAGGAATGAATACTAAAAATCTTTGGGGACTGGGTTTCTTAACCGGTATCGGATTTACAATGTCGTTGTTTGTAACCAGTTTAGCATTTACCGACGACTCGTTCATTACCATGGCGAAAATTGGTATTCTATCGGCCTCCTTGATAGCAGGTATAATAGGGTACTTTATTTTACGAAAAACAACCTAGTAACTTACGAACGAATTGCTACCACGGGGTTGAGTGAAGCGGCTTTGCGTGCGGGCCAATACCCCGATACAATACCAACAAATACACTAATAAAAACACCTAAAAAGAAATTTCGAAAAGAAATAAATACCGGAAAACCCATTGGGCCCGATAATACCAAGGTAAGTATATACACCAACAACATACCCACGGCTCCACCCAATAAACAAAGCAATACCGATTCAATTAAGAACTCGCTGAGTATACTATTGGAAGGGGCTCCCAATGCTTTTTTGATACCAATAAAAGGGGTTCTTTCTTTTACTGAAACAAACATGATGTTGGCAATACCAAAACTGCCTACTAGCAACGAAAACAAACCAATAATCCAACCAAACACATTGAAGTTCACAAAAATGGCTTCAATGGCTTGCTGAATGCTCGATAATTCATTCAAGGAAAAATTATCTTCTTCGCCCGGTCTAATTTTGCGCACTGCTCGTAAGGCGGCTTTTATTTCATATTTTAATTCGTTCACGGAATAGCCATCGCGGGCCATCACCATCAGCATCGGATCGTTGAAATCGTCGGTGCTGTGTTCGATATTCATCAAACTGTTCAGCATATTGTACGACATAATGATGGAGGCATCGAAATCGAAACCCGACATCGATTTTCCTTGTTTCTTGATTACACCAATCACAATCATGCGTTGATTCAACAAGGTTATTTCTTTTCCTATAGGATCGATACCACTACCAAACAACTCCTTGGCCACGGTATGTCCTAAAATAACCCGCGAGCATAATGGCCCACTCATCTCGCGTAACGAAAAATATCGCCCCTCTTGAATGTCGATGGGTTGTAACTGATTAAAGGCATAGGTAACGGCAAATACATTGGTGTTTTCGAGTCGTTGCTGTCGGTATTGTACCAATTTAGCATTGGTTGTATAACTCAACGCGGCAGAGGTAGCGCCAAATACATTGTTTTCAACGGCCGTTAATTCGCGTTTGCGGCATGGCGGTCTCGATTTATACTTCCACATCGGATATTCACCCTCGCCCTCAGGTATCCAAGCAAATTTGCCCACATACACCAGTCTACTACCTAAAGACTGCATATTATTTTGAATGTTCTTTTGCAAACTATCAAAAATGGTTAAAACACTAATTACACAAAACACACCAATACTCACACCCAATAACGATAAGAAGGTTCGAAGGCGGTTGGAATTTAATTCCGACCAAGCCATCGCTATGTGTTGTGAAAATAAACTGAACATGGATATTCGCAAAACTAAATGGAAAACGGGTAAACGTGCCGTATTTTTACAACCTTTATGGATAGTGCCTCTTTCCGCAATACACTCCGTGTTTTAAATCATACCGAATTTAAACGCTTTATACTCACGCGTTTCTCGCTCATATTTTCATTGTTTCTGCAAACAACGGTTTTAAGTTATTTGATGTATTCTATTACCGCCGATCCGTTGAGCTTAGGTTTATTAGGATTAGCCGAAGTAATACCCGCCTTTGGGTTAGCTTTTATAGCCGGATATTGGGTAGATCGGAACGAAAAACGACGCATTTATGGCGCCTGCGTGAGTCTTTATTTGGTAAACGCATTGCTGTCGGCCATTTTAGTGTATGCCTATTTTAAGGGGTATATTCCAGGCACTTATACAGCTTATGGCATTTACCTGCTTCAATTTTTTAGTGGTTGCATTAGAGCCTTCCTGGCACCGGCTTCCTTTTCTTTACTTCCCTTGTTGATCGATAAAGCAAACATTCCTGAGGCTGTTACATGGAGCAGTACATCGTGGTTGTTGGGCTCGGTATTGGGACCATTGGCCGGTGGTTTACTCATGGCCGCTCTTGGCCATACCGAAGCAATTGGCATTGCCGTGGCCGGAATGATTTTGGCCTTGTATGCCTTCATGGGTATTTCGCCCAAACCCGTTCATCATCAAAACGATGTGCCCATTTGGGAAGGCTTGTCGCAAGGTTTCCGTTTTGTTTTTCGTTCTCAAATTATTCTCGCGGTTTTAAGTCTCGATTTATTTGCTGTATTATTCGGAGGTGCCGAGGCATTGCTTCCCGTTTTTTCCAAAGAAATTTTTCAGGTGGGCGAAACGTGTTTTGGTTGGCTACGCAGTGCCCACGGTATAGGTTCAATTTTGTTATTATTCATTTTGGCGTATCTCCCGCTTAAAACCAACGTAGGCAATAAACTATTAGCCTGTGTGGCGGGATTCGGTTTTAGTATCATCGCATTCGCCCTTTCGCCCAATGCGTATGTGGCCTTTTTCTGTTTATTGATGGCCGGTTTATTCGACGGGGTCAGCGTGGTAATTCGGCACTCCATTTTACAAATGAATACCCCGGACGAACTGAAAGGCCGTGTATCGTCTATCAACATGCTGTTTATTAGTTCAAGCAACGAACTTGGCGCCTTTGAAAGTGGTTTCGCGGCTCGGTATTTAGGCACCATTCCCTCGGTGGTTTTTGGTGGTATAATGACCTTGCTGGTTGTATTGTTTACCTATATCAAAGCCCCGGCATTAAAGCGCATTCGCATCGATCAATAAATTTTTTTTTCGAAGCCAAGCCAATAAACTTCGGGCATCACCCGTCCCGTGTTCCGCTGCTAGTCCCCCCGAATTTGCGCCCGCTACGCGCCCGCCGGGGGGAGCTATCCGCTTCACCCGGGGCTATTTGTTCATCGTCCGATTCTTTCTTCAGCCTGTTGCGCGCCTCGCTTCGCGACGCGCGCAACCAACCCCATTTTTCCGTACCTTTCATTCTTCTTAATTGCCCATTATGCTACGTTACCTTATATCATCGATTCTTTTGTTTAGTTGGTCGGCCTGCTCCTTCGAACACATTGCCGAAGTTCGTATGCAAAACAACAATGCCGAACCCGTTCAAATTATACTGCAAGCCAATAATATCACGTTCACCTCCGATACAATTGCCGCTTTCGCTAAATCGGTAAAGCCCTGGAATTGGACAGCCTTGCAAAAGGGAACGGAACAAATACACATCACCGTTCACTATACAACTAGCAAACAAACCGAGGTGTTTGATGCCTTACAATTCAGCAACGGCACCTTGTCGAACTACATCGATATTGCCGTACAAAAAGGAAACTTACAATGTAAGTTGAGCGATTAATGTTTCGCAAAAACAATGTAATTTCGCTACCTAAATTGAACCCAATGGGCATGGATAAAACAGTGGCGAATGCCGAAGTAGCCGTACACGATATTCAAGACGGCGCAATCCTTATGTTAGGGGGCTTTGGACTTTGTGGTATTCCTGAAAACTGCATACGCGCTTTAGTTACCAAAGGGGTCAAACAGCTTACCTGCATTTCGAACAATGCCGGTGTAGACGATTTTGGCATTGGATTGATGTTACAAGGCAAACAAGTTAAAAAAATGGTGGCCTCCTATGTGGGAGAAAATGCCGAATTCGAGCGACAAATGCTTACCGGAGAATTAGAAGTGGAATTAATACCTCAAGGAACTTTAGCAACCCGTTGTTTGGCAACGGGGTATGGTATGCCGGCTATTTTTACACCCGCGGGTGTTGGTACGGAAGTGGCTGAAGGAAAAGAAACACGCACCTTTAGTATGTACGGCGAAGAAAAGGTCTATTTAATGGAACGCGCATTTGAAAGCGATTTCGCCATTGTTAAGGCCTGGAAGGGCGACAAACAGGGTAATCTCATATACCGCGAAACTGCCCGTAATTTTAACCCGATGATGGCCATGGCCGGTAAAATTACCATTGCTGAAGTTGAAGAATTGGTTGAAGTAGGCGAATTAGATCCCGATCAGATTCATACACCGGGCATTTATGTAAATCGCATTTTTCAAGGAACCAATTACGAAAAACGGATTGAACAAACTACTGTTCGAAAGCGAGAAGCTTAAAAGTCGTCGCCCAATAATTCGCGTTCAATAATTTCCATTGCCACCAAATCGATGGCCTCATCCAGCGTGGGGGTGAGGTTTAGTTCTATTTCAGCTTCCTCCGGCCACAATGGCTTCCTTAAGCCAGCCATAACCCACGATGTATTTTTTTCGTAAGCCGCTGTTTGCCACATGCCAAGTTTATCGAGTGCATGTGGGGCAGCGTCAATAATCTCGTGGGCATCTATAATGACACTTCGTCCTTGTTCGCGTAATTCCTGACACATTGATGTAAGCTTCTCTGCCATTTCAGGCGTAAATTGGCCTTTAGGTAAGCTAATTAGCTCATATTGCAAACTGGAACTTTGTTTGATATGCATAGAATGTCTTATTTCTTCGGGTAAAAATAAAACTTTAATTTTGTACACACAATTACGCTACATGGATGCACAATTTTCGGCAAAAGTCAAAGAAATCATTTCATACAGCCGCGAGGAAGCCTTGCGCTTAGGAAATGAATTTATTGGCATAGAACATCTCCTATTGGGAATGATTCGTGATGGGCAAGGTTTAGGAATGCGCGTTTTACAAAACTTAAACGTCGACATGAAAGACCTGCGGGCTGAATTAGAACAAGCCATTAAAAACAAGGGCATTTTAAAAAATGTTCAACACGTGAATAGTTTACCCTTAACGCGACAAGCTGAACGGGTAATTCGCATTACCGTGCTAGAAGCGAAGGCCATGAAAAGTCCATTGGCAGAAAGCGAACATTTAGTTCTTTCTATTTTGAAGAATAAAGAAAACGTAGCCACGCAAATTTTACATCGATATCATGTTGATTACGATTCGTACAAAAATGAATTGGAAGTTGTTACGGGAACCTCTACTCAAAATTTTACAAACGATTTAAAAGACGATGGCGGACAAGACGATGACGATAAGTCGTTTTTAAATAAACCCAAAGCGCCCGGCACCTCAAAATCAAAAACACCGGTATTAGATAATTTTGGTCGCGACATTACCCGTTTTGCTGAACTTGGGCAACTCGATCCGATTGTTGGACGCGAGAAAGAAATTGAACGCGTTTCGCAAATCTTATCGCGCCGTAAAAAGAATAATCCAATTTTAATTGGTGAACCGGGAGTGGGTAAAACGGCTATTGTTGAAGGATTGGCATTGCGCATTCATCAACGGAAAGTATCGCGTGTTTTGTTCGATAAACGCGTGGTGAGTTTAGATTTAGCTGCCTTGGTAGCCGGAACCAAATACCGTGGTCAATTCGAAGAACGCATGAAAGCCATCATGAACGAGTTGGAGAAAAATCGGGATGTGATTTTATTCATCGACGAAATTCATACCATTGTTGGTGCAGGTGGTGCGAGTGGCTCACTCGATGCTTCCAATATTTTCAAACCGGCTTTGGCTCGTGGTGAACTTCAATGCATTGGCGCCTCTACACTCGACGAATACCGTATGCATATTGAAAAAGATGGCGCTCTAGATCGTCGTTTTCAAAAAGTATTGGTAGAACCACCGAGTGTTGAAGACACCATTACCATTCTCAACAACCTGAAACCCAAGTACGAAGAATTTCACAATGTATCGTACAACCAAGAAGCTATTGATGCTTGTGTTAAGTTGAGTAATCGGTACATCACCGATCGATTGTTGCCCGATAAAGCCATTGATGTAATGGATGAAGTAGGTGCACGTGTTCATCTTAAAAACATCGATGTGCCTAATAATATTTTGGAATTAGAAGCCAAAATAGAAGAAATAAAAGTGGAAAAAAACAAAGTGGTTAAAAGCCAATTGTTTGAAAAAGCAGCAGCCCTTCGCGATAGCGAAAAGAAATTACAAGAAGAATTAGAAGCCGCCAAAGGAGCTTGGGAAGAAGAGGTTAAAAGCAAACGTTATCCTATTTTAGAAGAGGAAATTGCCGAAGTCATCCATATGATGACGGGTATTCCAGTTAAACGTATGGTAGCCGCCGAAAGCGAAAAGCTTCGGAACATGGGCACCGATTTAAAAGGGGTTGTAATTGGTCAAGACGATGCCGTGGGTAAAGTTGTGAAGGCGATTCAGCGGAACAGGGTTGGTTTAAAAGATCCTAAAAAACCAATTGGTTCTTTTATCTTTCTTGGCCCAACCGGTGTTGGTAAAACCGAACTTGCCCGTGCCCTCGCACGCAACATGTTCGATTCGGAAGAGGCCCTGGTTCGTATCGATATGAGCGAATACATGGAGAAGTTTTCGGTTAGCCGATTGATTGGTGCGCCTCCCGGCTATGTTGGTTACGAAGAAGGGGGACAGTTAACCGAAAAAGTACGTCGGAAGCCTTACAGTATCATTCTCTTAGATGAAATTGAAAAAGCCCATCCGGACATTTACAATATTTTATTGCAGGTGCTCGATGATGGTCAATTAACCGATGGCATGGGACGTAAAGTGGATTTTAAAAATACCATCATCATCATGACGTCCAACATTGGTGTGCGTCAATTGAAAGAATTTGGCGATGGGGTAGGGTTTGCTACAAGTACGAAAGTGCAAACAGCCGAAGACAGTGGTAAAGCAGTTATAGAGAAAGCCTTAAAACGCACCTTTGCCCCCGAATTTTTAAACCGTATCGACGATGTGATTGTATTTAATTCGCTGAACCAAGAACATATTCATAAAATTATCGACTTGGTAATGTTGGATGTTATGAAACGCTTGGCCGCAATTGGATTCAATATTGAACTCTCCGAAAAAGCCAAGAACTTCATTGCCGAAAAAGGTTACGATCAACAATTTGGGGCTCGTCCATTACACCGTGCCATTCAGAAATATTTGGAAGATCCCTTAGCCGAAAACATTCTGAACATGGAAATTAAAACAGGCGATACAATCATTGCCGATTTGGATCAGGAAAAAGGTTTATTGACCTTCAAACAAAAAAGCAACAATAAAAAAGAAAAATCGGGCGATACGAAAGCATAATTCGTTCAAATATCTTGTGCACATCCGCCCTTGGGCGGATGTTTTTTTGCTCCTTACCCGTAGTTTTGTACTTCGCAAGAAATACCCATATGCATATATACAAATTTGGTGGTGCTTCCATTGCCACACCCGAACGGGTTGAAAATCTGAAACAATTGTTGGTGGATGCCCCCAGCGGACCACTCGTTGTTGTTGTTTCAGCCAAAGGCAAAACCACCAATCAATTGGAAGAGGTTGTTATGGCTTATATGCAAGGCGATATTGAATTGGCTCGAACACGCATACAAGATGTTGAAGCCGATCATACCCGCTACGCCCAACAGTTATTAGGCACTATACCCGATGCCTTGGCCGAAACCATGAATGAGTTGCTCACCGAAGTTTATTGGCTATTAGATGAACCCGTTCAACGCAATTACGATTACTGTTACGATCAGGTGGTGGCCGTGGGCGAATTACTATCAACTGCAATTATAGCCGCTTACCTGAATCAAGAACAGGTTCCCATTCAATGGCTCGATGTACGCGATATTCTTAAAACAGATAGCCAGTACCGCGATGCCGCCATCGATTATGCTGCAACCCAAAAAGCCGTCGACCTCATTCTGAAACCAGCCTTGCATCGGAGTAAGCGTGTCATGGTACAAGGTTTTATTGGTTCAACCGACGAAAACAATACTGTTACCCTAGGGCGCGAAGGAAGCGATTATACGGCAGCCATCATGGCCTATATGCTGAATGCTGAAAAAGTGAGTATATGGAAAGACGTCCCCGGATTTTTAAATGCCGATCCTAAACAATTCGAAAATACGGTCACTATTCCCGAAATCAGCTATCGCGAAGTAATTGAAATGACTTACTACGGGGCGCAAATTATTCATCCAAAAACCATCAAGCCCCTTCAAAACAAGCAAATACCCTTGCATGTTCGATGCTTTCTCGATGCGTCGCACCCCGGCACACTCATTCATCATACCGAACAGGCCATCGATTATCCACCCTTGATGGTATTGAAGAATCAACAAGTTTTATTACAGGTCAATACCCGCGACTATTCGTTTATAACAGAAGATAAACTAAGTGAACTCTACCATCTGTTTCACGCCCTGCGTATTAAAATTAATGTGATGCAAACCGCCGCCATCAGTTTTGTAGCCTGCGTCGATTTTCATGCACAAAAAATAGAACAATTACTCGATGCCTTGAAGGAGCATTACGATGTTAAACGGAACGAAAACGTATTCCTGTTTACAGTCCGTCATTACAACGAGGCCATCTTGCAAACCGAATTAGCCAATCGAAACGTCCTACTTACACAAAAAACGCGACAAACCATTCAAGTGGTGGCTGTTTGATAAATATTGAATATTTTTAAGGTATGAAAAACATGAAATGGTTGTTCTTATTGGTCGGATTTTTAGGAACATTCCTTAACACCATGGCGCAGTTCCAAGGCGAAGTGTATACACGGAGTGTGTCGGTGCCCGTTTCAGTAAATAATACCAATATTGAATCGGCATGGTGTGGTGGTATCAATGCCACACAAGTAACACAGGCCGACTTAAACAACGATGGCAAAAAAGATTTGATTTTATACGATTTTAATACGTTATCGCTAAAAACATTTATTTGTACCGGGTTACCCGGACAAATCAAATACACGTATTCGCCACAATACGAAAAAAACTTTCCTGCAGTGTACGACTATGTTTTGATGTACGATTACAACTGCGATAATGTACCCGATTTATTTCATCGCGGTTATGCCGGTGTAGCCATTCACAAAGGGTATTACCAAAACAATGAACTAAAATTTACATTTTATAAAGATCTTTTTTTTCAAGGGTTAAGTGGTCAGGTTAATGTTTATGTTCAACCCAGCGATATTCCTAGTATCATCGACATCGACAACGACGGCGATTTAGATTTCTTTTCCTACGAAGTATCGGGTTCTCGTGTAACACAATACAAAAATTTACGTGTTGAACAAAATTTGCCATGCGATAGTATTGTAGTATCGGAATTTGACCGTTGTTGGGGGAAGTTCTTCCAAGGTATTTACCGTTCCGTTACAACAGGAATAACTTGTAAAGGGGGTGGCAACGAATTATCCGATAAAAAGTATCGCCATACCGGGAATACACTTTGCCATCTCGATATTGAAGGCGATGGCGATTACGACTTATTAGGAGGTAACATTTCATTCAGCGATATTCAATTGCTTATCAATAACGGAAACAATGCAGTAATTCAGCAAGACACACAATACAATAGCAATGGTCAAAAAGTGCTTATGCCCAATTGGCCCGCCATTGCGCATGTAG
>JBIKQE010000258.1:0-3193 GCA_044349815.1 Chitinophagaceae bacterium
GGTTTTGAATCGATACAATTTGTTGGGCACACTGATCGATAACGGCGGCGGCATAAACAATTCACTGCATACAAAACCGCCGGTGGTATCGCTAAAACAGAGTCCTTCAACTTGTCCGTTGTTGAGCGCCGACCCTAAATCGATACGGCGTTTATTGCCTTGGGCAAAACACGAATCGGCCGAACTGAAATCGTACACATACCACAAAACACAATTGGCCAAACCAAAGGTTTGGTATCCAATCAGCATCAATTGTTTATTGGCGGCAAAGTCGGCCGCGGTAATTTCAACTTGCTGGGTATTTAAACTATCCAACAAGGTGGCGGTATAGGTACCGGCTGTATCTGTTAGTCGATAATGATAACAAGCGCCACCGCCATGATTCTTGCTGAACAAATGCAAGGCATTGTTGCGCCATGCCATCGCCTCGCAATCGAAACGTGTACTATCGTCGCTCAGGAAGCTAGTTTGATCGGGGTAGGAAAATTGAATCGATTCAATTTGCGCATCGGGGATGGTGATGTTAGTGCCTGCTTGGTTCAACAAAGCCGCCGGGAATTTATAAATCACCAAGTTCTGACGCGTTCCCAAATTGTTGCCAAAATCGCCAATAAAAATATGCGTATTGCTTTGTGTGATGTCTTCCCAATCGATATTGGTTTTCGTTCCCAACACAAAGGTTTTAGTAATGGCCCCTGTGGTAGTATCGAGTTCGTACAAATGGTTCGGACTCCCACCATCGTTGTGCGCGTATAATTTTCCGTTGCGGTATATTATGCCGCTCACTTCGTGCAACAAGCTATCGAGGGTATCGCGCACAGGCAAGGTATAATTGGTAGCACTGTATAAACACGAACCATTGTTTTGCGTGGCCGACGCCGAATAATTGGTAGCCTGCGGATCGGGGCAACCCCATTGGGCTTGAACACCCAAGCTAGCGCCCAGGGCAACTAAAAGAAAAAACAATTTTTTCATGGGGCAAAGATAATCAGGAAACCGTGAGATGTTCACGAATGGCTTTTACCAGAGCCTCGGGCTCGTTGGGTGAGAGCACGAATTTTTTTTGATCGGCAGTAATCAGCATCACAAAGTTTTTTTGTTGACGCACAAACCACCGCATACGGCCTTGCGGCGAAGAGGTGTACCAACCGGTATAGCCAAACAATCCGCCATTGCCCATGGTACGAATGGCCCAACCCATGGCTTTTTTATCGAGTGTATTCACATCGCGAATAGAAGCCATGGGGATGCGAAATTCGCCGATGCGGCGATGCACGATGAGATGATTATCCATCACCGAATAGGCATACGGCGAATACAGCCAGGTAAATAAAATAATGATAGGTAGAATGGCATTAGGCAACAAGAGCAATAAAAAAGGCTCGTTGGCGGTTGAAAACAGAATACCCGCAAACACCACGGCGAAGGCCATGAGGCTGTAGGTAATTACTTTACTGGTAGTATCGAGCGCGGCGGGAAACATACACCCTTACACAGCAAAGCTCTCGCCACAACCGCAACTGCGACTGGCATTGGGGTTTACAAAATTGAAGCCCTTCCCATTCAAGCCATCGCTAAAATCGAGTTCCGTGTTAACGAGGTACAGAAAACTTTTGAGGTCGCAAACCAGTTTGATGCCTTTATCTTCAAACACTTGGTCCATCGGTTTAACCTCATCGTCGAAATCGAGTTTATAGCTGAGTCCAGAGCAACCGCCCCCCACCACACTCACGCGCACAAAATACGAGGCATCGGCGCCGGCATCCTGCATTAATTGCTCGAGTTTAGCCTTGGCCTTATCGCTCACATAAATGGCATTATCGAGGGTTGTAGACATATCGTCGAAATTTCAGCAAAGGTAAGACGGGTTTGAACCCCAATACTATAGGAATTGTCGATATTTTGTTATTTTTTATGAAGCGCATCGGCATCGCTTTATTCGGCAGCCGTCGTGCTTTCCGCGGTGCGAGGCACCTAGCTCCAATCACGGCTATTTTTCATCGTCCGATTCATTCTTCAGCTGTTAATAGTGCCGTTTCAGTTGTTTGTGTCGTTTTTAAGTTACCATTTAAACGACAGAAAGGACCTAAAGGACACAAATAAATCCGTAGGGGCGAATGGCATTGGCCAACATTGATGTACTTCATTCTCTGCATCGTCTCCTGCCCAATGTTTTGTGCAACGATATTGTTTGGAATTGGCAGGGACGTTGCGGGTGCATTCATTTTGTTTTTGTTTTTGTTTTTGTTTCTAACTCCCTGTTTCTTCCGAGTTCCATCGTTGTTTCTGCCTCCAAAGATTCATTCTGATTCTCCTACTGTTTCTCATTCTTTTCCCAAGGCGGGCTCGTGGTTCGTTGGCGAATTGTCGTTATTTTCTATTATTGTTTCACCCGCCTGAAGGCGGGCTCGTGGTTCGTTGGCGTATTATTGTTGTGTTCTATTGTTGTTTCACCCGCCTGAAGGCGGGCTACAGCCATCACACGAAATTAATTGCGGTTTCTATTATTATCTGTCCTGTGGCCGGCTTTTTAATTGGCTATGTTGTTGGCTGTTGAGCTCCGTAGGAGCGGCACATCGTTAGCAAAACATCGCCGCATCAACCCAACCGTGAGCTCCGTAGGAGCGGCACATCGTTATTTATTTTGTTACCACCACCCAATTTCGTTTATATTATTGTTCCTTCTATTATTGTTTCACCCGCCTGAAGGCGGGCTCGTGGTTCGTTGGCGATTTGTCGTTGTGTTCTATTGTTGTTTCACCCGCCTGAAGGCGGGCTCGTGGTTCGTTGGCGAATTGTCGTCATTTTCTATTATTGTTCCGCCCGCCTGAAGGCGGGCTACAGGCATCCCCCGTAATTAATTACGGTTTCTACTATTATCTGTCCGATGCCGGTCTTTTTAATTGGCTATGTTGTTGGCTGTTGAGCTCCGTAGGAGCGGCACATCGTTAGCAAAAACATTGTCGTATCAACCAAACCGTGAGCTCCGTAGGAGCGGCACATCGTTAGCAAAACATCGCCGTATCAACCCAACCCATGAGCTCCGTAGGAGCGACACATCGTTAGCAAAACATCGCCGCATCAACCCAACCCGTGAGCTCCGTAGGAGCGGCACATCGTTAGCAAAAACATTGTCGTATCAACCAAACCATGAGCTCCGTAGGAGCGGCACATCGTTAGCAAAACATCGCCG